>JBGQKF010000308.1:0-5650 GCA_041499435.1 Gammaproteobacteria bacterium | reverse complement strand
GCCGTGGACAGCAACGCCTCCAATTTCGCGAGTTTGGTGTCAGGGGGATCGTCATCCCTGATCTTGGCTGCGCGCTGCAATTGCTCGGCAATGGGATGGAACGCGGAGTTGGTATAGTAAGGAGAACATTGGTAACGCAAGCGATAATGCGGCTCGGTGGAGATTCGTTCCAGCAAGGCCTGACCGACCCGGCTCTTGCCAATGCCCGGTTCCCCCGACAGCAGCACGACTTGTCCTTCGCCTTCCTTCGCCCGACTCCAGCGGTCCAGCAACAGACCCATCTCATGTTCGCGCCCGACCAGGGGAGAAAGTGATAGCGCGTGAGCCGCCTCGAATCGACCTTCAGCTTGGCTTAAACGCTCAACCTTCCAAACGCGGAGCGATCCGATAATCCCTTTGATCACATGCTCGCCGAGATCGCAATACTCGAACGCTCCCCCTGCCAGGTGACGAGTGAAGGGCGTAATAACGACCTCATCGGGAGCCGCGAGTGCCTGCAACCGAGCAGCCAGATTGGGCGTTTCGCCCACCGCTAACTCGGAGTCGTCACCGCTGCCGTGCCCCACCACGACTGGTCCTGTACCTATCCCTATCCGCGCCTGCAGCGGCGGGGTCGTTGGGACTTGTTTCACTGCATGGATAAGCTCGAGGGCGGCCCGGACTGCGCGTTGTGCTGCATCCTCGTGCGCGATCGGCCACCCGAAGTACGCCATCAGCCCATCGCCCAGATACTGAGCGACATTGCCACCATAGCGTTGAATGATCGGCTCGCAGGCAAGACGGTACGCCGCCATGAGCTTTCGCAACTCCTCGGGGTCCAGCCTGGCCGACAACGCCGTCGAACCTACCAAGTCGCAGAACAACACGGTGAGCTGTCGGCGCTCGATCTCCTGGCTTGGGGCGAGGGCCGACTGCGCCGGCACCATAGAGGCGGCCGCCTCCAGTCCCGCAACCGCCTTGAGCAGCAGCTTCCGATGCCCCAGGGCTTCGACGCCGAGCTCGCGCAGGTCCGCGTCCGTCAAATCGCGGGCAATCTCCAGACTAATCCGATTGCGCTCGAACACGTCCGCATATTGCAGGAGTCCTAATTCCTCGAGCCATTGTCTGGTTGTGCGCACTTACCCTCCGGGGTCAGACAGCACACCGACATTAAAGCGGTTTTGGGTAGCCTCGGGCAAGGGCCGGCTCCGAAGCGTGAATTTCGCACAATCCTGCCGGTAATTCCCCAATGAGCCAAAGGGGTCCTCCGTCGTACATTGGTACCAACGCGACACGTATTACGGAGGACCCGAAAATGACCACAAGCAAATTGCTCAAGAGCTGGCTTCTCGCCGCCCTGCTCGCCTCCGTCACCGCCCACGCCGCCGACCAGAGCATCGTGATCGCCCTCGAGGATGGCAAGCAGGTCGCCTCCTTCACAGTCGCCGATTCGCGCTGCGTTCTGAAAGACGACCAGATCCGCTGCACGCCGGTCAACAAGTAAACCAACCAGCCGAGCGAAACCGAACCGATCTCTTCCCACCTCTCTCCAGAGGACTTCAGCCCGCCACGTAGGCGGGCTTTTCTTTTCGGCTGGGTGCAAAAGGAAAAGGGCCGGCAGACACGCCGGCCCTTCGGGAACTCAAGTTTATCGCTGCTTCAGCGCGACAGCAGCTTTTGCAGCTCGCCGCTCTGATACATCTCGCGCATGATGTCGGCGCCGCCAACGAACTCGCCATCCACATACAGCTGCGGAACGGTCGGCCAGTTGGAGAAGTCCTTGATGGCCTGACGGATGTCGGCATCGGCCAGCACGTTCACGGTCGCCACTTCGTCCGCGCCGCAGGCTTCCAGGATCTGCACGGCGGCTGCGGAGAACCCGCATTGGGGGGCGTCCGGGGTGCCCTTCATATAGAGCACGACCCGGTTCTCGGTCACTTGCTGGCGTATCTTTTCCTGCGTATCCATGAATATACCTTTAAAGAGTTTCGAGCTTGCGCGCCTTCGGGCGACACCCTGTTCATGGGGCAACATATTAGCGACTTCAAGGGGTTGCTTCAAGGCAAATGGGCAACCGCCACCCGCGCAATACCCGCGAGATCGGTGCGGGAAATCACCCCACTCAGGGCCTGTGCCTTCATGAGAGCGGCAACGGCCTCGGCCTGATCATAGCCATGCTCCACCAGAAGCCAGCCACGGGGCTTCAGATGCTCCGATGCCCCTGCGATGATGAGCTCGAGCGCACTCAGCCCGTCTGGACCAGCGCATAACGCGGACTTCGGTTCGAAGCGAAGATCGCCTTGCGCCAGGTGTGCGTCGCCGTCGGCGATGTAAGGCGGATTGGAGACGATGATATCGAACCGCAATCCCATCACCGGCTTGAACCAGCTGCCCGCGCGCAACTCCACGTTGTAAGCGGCGTACCGAGCGAGGTTACGCGCCGCGACGGCAAGGGCGGCCTTGGAAGCATCTGTTGCAATGACCTTGATTTCGCGGCGCAGCTTGGCGAGTGTAACGGCGATGCAGCCGCTGCCGGTCCCCAGGTCCAGCACCCGGCGCTCCGTACGCTCGGGCAGGAGCTCCAATGCCGCGTCAACCAGCAGCTCGGTCTCGGGTCGCGGAATCAACACGTCCGGCGTCACTTCGAATACGCGCGCGTAGAACTCTCGCTCGCCCAGAATGTAGGCCATCGGCTCGCCGCGCAGTCTGCGCGTGAACATCTCGAGATACCTCTGCGATGTGCGTGCTTCGGGGATGCGCTCCGGGTGCGCCAGCAGACCGGCGAGATCGATCCCGAGCGCGCGCGTCAGCAGCAGTTGGATCTCGCGGCGGGCGTCTGGCAGCGCCAGCTGCTGAGCAGAGCTAAGCGTCTGGCTGTCGGCACGAAGCATCAACTCCGCGGTTTGTGCCGCCTCGGTCGAGCTCACACCTCTTCGGCCAGCGCCGCCAGCTGCTCGGTCTTATGCTCGGCGATCAGCGCGTTGATGAGATCGTCGAGCTCGCCGTCCATGATCTGATCGATCTTGTAGAGCGTCAGGTTGATGCGATGATCGGTGACCCGTCCCTGCGGAAAATTGTAGGTGCGGATGCGCTCGGAGCGATCACCGCTGCCGATCAGCGATTTGCGCGTGGCCGCCTCTTTGGCCTGGCGCTCGCGCAGCTGCTTGTCTTTGATCCGCGCCGCAAGCACGGACAGCGCTTGCGCTTTGTTCTTGTGCTGCGAGCGGTCATCCTGGCACTCGACCACGATGCCGGTCGGAAGATGCGTGACACGTACCGCGGAGTCGGTCTTGTTGATGTGCTGACCCCCGGCGCCCGATGCACGGAACGTGTCGATACGGATCTCGGCGGGATTCAGTACCACCTCCGCGATCTCGTCCGCCTCGGGCATGATGGCAACCGTGCATGCGCTGGTGTGGATGCGGCCTTGCGTCTCCGTAGCCGGGACGCGCTGGACGCGATGGCCGCCCGACTCGAACTTGAGGCGCGAGTACGCGCCCTGCCCGAGCACCTTGATGATGATTTCCTTGTAACCGCCGGCATCACCCGGGCTTTGCGAGACCACTTCCACGCGCCAACCCTGACGCTCGGCATAGCGGGAGTACATCCGCACCAGATCGCCTGCGAACAGAGCAGACTCGTCGCCGCCCGTGCCGGCGCGGATTTCCAGGAAGATATTGCGATCGTCGTTGGGATCGCGTGGCAGCAGGCGGCGCTGCAGCTCCGACTCGATGCCCACCAGCTTCTGCTTGCCGTCGCGAATCTCCGCTTCGGCAAGCTCCTTCATCTCCGGATCGGAGATCATGGATTGCGCCGAATGGACATCCTGCTCGGCGGCACGGTATGCGCTGTAGAGCGCGACCACGGGCGCGATCTCCGCGTGCTCGCGCGTAAGCCTGCGATAGTTGTCGAGATCGGCGGTCACCCGCTCCGACGACAGCAGGCCATTGAGCTCCTCCAGCCGGGCCGAGAGCTGGGCCAGCTTGGCCGCGATGCTGGGCTTCATTCTCGTCCGCGAATCAGGTAGACGCGTTCGAGCAGCTTGACCAGCTCTTCGCGTTCGGGTCCGTGCACCTGATGCAGCGCGTGGGTCGGTGGATGAAGGAGCTTGTTGGTGAGCGCCTGGCTCAATGCTTCGAGCACGTCCGAGGCCGATTCGCCGCGGCTCAGTTTCCGCAGCGCACGCTCCAGCTCATGACGTCGCGTGCGCTCGGCCTGGTCGCGCAGTGCACGGATCGTGGGCACCGCTTCGCGCGTAGCGAGCCACTGCATGAAATCCGACACTCCGGCATCGATGATGGCCTCGGCTTTGCCGACCGCGCCTTGACGCACTTCCTGGCCTTCCTGCACCAGTTTGCCGAGGTCGTCCACGGTATACAGAAACACGTCGTCCAGCTTCCCCACTTCGGCTTCCACGTCGCGCGGAACAGCCAGATCGATCATGAGCATGGGCAGGTGCCGGCGCGCTTTGAGTGCACGCTCCACCAGGCCCTTGCCGATGATGGGAAGCTGACTGGCGGTGCAGGTGACGACGATGTCATGCGCGGCCAGATAATCGGGAAGATCGTTCAGCGATTGCACGCTGCCTTCAAACCGCCCGGCGAGCTGCTGTGCACGCTCGATCGTGCGGTTGGCAAACGTGGTCGCCCGCGGACGCTGCCCGGCGAAGTGAGTGGCGGTCAGCTCGATCATCTCGCCGGCGCCGATGAACAGGATCTTCTGGTCGGAAATGCTCGGATAAATGCGCTCGGCGATCTTTACCGCGGCGGCCGCCATCGACACCGATGCTTCGCCGATCTCGGTATGGCTGCGCACTTCTTTGGCGACGGAAAACGATTGCTGAAAGAGCTTGTGCAGCACCAACCCGAGTGTGCCGGCGGCCTCTGCGGAGCGGACCGCCTGCTTCATCTGCCCGAGGATCTGAGGCTCGCCCAGCACCATCGAGTCGAGCCCGGCTGCGACCCGGAACGCATGTTTCACCGCGCGCTCTCTGGGGAGCGTGTAAAGATACGGCTCGAGCAACGATTCCCTCATCCTGTGATAGGCGGCGAGCCAGCGCACCGCTGTGTGCGGCTCCGGCGTGTTGCAGTAGAGCTCGGTGCGGTTGCAGGTGGAGATGATGGCGGCCTCGCGCACCGGCTCGTGATCGACCAGGTCGCGCAGCGCGAGCGGCAGCCCCTCGCTGTCGAACGCAATGCGTTCACGGACCGCGAGCGGGGCTGTCTGATGATTCACGCCAAAGGCAAAGAGCTGCATGTCACTCGAATCGACTGATCGAACACCCGGAGTGCTGTTTCTTGCGGCCGTGTTGCGCCCAAGGTTGACCCGTAATTATAAGGCAACCGACTGTAGCGTCAGCATTATTACTCGAACGTGTCGACGGACGCAAAATCCCGTCGATACCACGCGTCGCGTCACGGCCACACTTGAACCGCACACGTGCCGCCCATATACTCTCCGTTCGCTGTCTGGAATCCACATGATCATTCTGCACGCCAAGACGATGGCTGGTTTATCCGCCGAGCGCAAGTTCAATGCGCCTGGCGCGATGCGTCGCATGTGTGCGTTCCAGTGGCTGCATGCGGGTACGCGGTCTTATCCAGGCCTGGTACACGCAACAGCAGCCAGCTAGCCACCACCTGACGGTTGATCCCCGGCGGGTGCGCGGGGC
>JBGQKF010000307.1:0-5658 GCA_041499435.1 Gammaproteobacteria bacterium | reverse complement strand
GGCAAGCTCGACCTCCCAGGTCTCCACACCTGCGATGCTGAGCGCCAGAGACAGCCGGTCCTGACTGTCTTGCAGGGCACGGTGGGCGCGGGCGAGCCCGCTCAAATCGCGCGTGATGGATTGCAGGCCGATGAGCCGTCCGCCGCTATCGCGGATCGATGAGATGATCGCCGAGGCATCGAGCAGATCGCCGTTCTTTCTGCGACGTTGGGCAACGACTTCGTACCCCTCGTCGCCTCTCAGAATGCGCTCGTTCATTTCCTGCAGCAGCGCAGCGCCACCCTGCACGAACAGCACTGCAGCATTCTTGCCGATCATTTCCTCGGCGGTATAGCCGTAGATCCGCTCTGCCGCTCGATTCCATGTCAGGATGGTGCCATCCAGGGCGCGGCTGATGATTGCATCGTGGGTGTTGTCGACGATACGCGCGAGCAGCTGGTCGTTCAGCTCACGCGATTTCTCTGCGGTGACATCGCGCCCCACGCCTCGGTAGCCGCGAAACTGGCCGCGCTCGTCGAGCATCGGCTCTCCGCTGAGGCACACGTAGCGCAGCTCGCCCGACGGGGTGCGACGCCTGAGGATCAGATCGCGAAACGGCAAGCGCTGCGACAGGACACGGTCATGCGAGACGCGGTCCTCCTCCGACATCCAGATGTCGACCAGCTCTGAGCGCTTCTTGCCCAGCGACTCTTGCGCCGTGAGCCCGGTGCTGCGTTCATAGCTGGAAGAGACGTAAGTGAAACGCAGGCTCTCATCCTGCTCCCAATACCAGTCGCTGGTCAGATCGAGCAGGCTGCGAAACTTCGCTTCCGATTCGGCAAGCTCGCGGGTGCGCTTGACCACGTTATCTTCGAGCTCGGCCCCGGCCTTGCGCAACTCGTCGATGAGCCGCTCATTGTCGAGCTCGGCGTACCAGCGCCGCCGGTCGACGTTATTCAGCCAGCGCGCAGCCGACCAGGTTGCCGCACCGAGCACGGCTATCTGGAACGCGGCATAGATCGCGAGCCCGAAATCGTGGCCATACCAGCCGATGTGCACGAACAGCAGAACCGCGGAGGCGAACACGGGGGGCAGCAACACGATGGCAGGCGAGACCGCACGGAAGACCCGGCCTCCGAGCTGGGGCGCGGTGACATCGCGCATCACGCCATCGCCTGGCCGCAGCGCGAGCAGGCCGCTGCCGGCAAGCAGAAAGCCGATCGTGGTATGCAACGCCATGGTCGAGTAGCTCGCCAGCTTGGTCGGCAGCTCGGCTCTGAACAAATATCCGAAGAGGCTTGCCAGCACCAGCGCCAGCATGATGAGTGTGCAGATCTGTCCGGCGAAGATCGCAGCCGCACTGGCCCTGCGCAACAGAAGCAATGCAGCCGCGCTCAACATGAAGGACAGCGCAGTGGCCGCTGCCATGTGAGCAGCCGACGCGACGCCGCCAGTGAAGTAAGCGTCCAGTAAGCGGTCGATCTTCGCATCGATCATCCCGGCGTACACGAGCAAAGTCGTGAAACTGATGGCCAGTATCGCGACAGCGGCGATGTTGAGGATGACGGTGGCTCCGCGCGATCGGCTGTCGGCACAACCCAGCCCCGAGCCCAGCAGCACCATTCCCAATGCGGTGCTCGGCGCCATCGCCGCAAGCCCGGGGACGACCGAGGTGAGCCATGGACTCCTGATCAGCCAGCCGTAGAGCACGAGCACGCCCAACACGGTTACGCCAACCGCCGCGACAGCAGGCAGGCGTACCGTGTTCGAGCGTAGACGTGAGGCGACAGCAGATAGACCCATGCCCCCATGATACCCAAATCACCCCACGGGAAGCGCTGTTTTCCAGCCAAGATCCCCACTCGAGCCAGTCGGTTTCTCCAAATGCAAGTTTGTTAAGCTCGCATGCGTCGTTGTAAGCCGTTTTGCCGCGAGGTGCGTTTAGTGCCGAGGAGCGTTCACCGGTAAGGCAAGCACGACCCCGTATAATGGCGCTCTCCATTTTCCAAGCTCGGATCAGTCAATGACGATCGACGCAAGCGCGCTGCGGGCACTGACCTTCGATGTATTCGGCACCGTCGTGGACTGGCGCGGGAGCGTCGCGCGAGAAGTCGCCGCCGCAGCCAGGCCTCACGCCATGCAGGTCGACGCATCGGCCTTCGCCGAGCGGTGGCGCGCCGGCTACCGCCCGGCCATGGACCGCGTACGCAAAGGCGAGCTGCCCTGGATGAACATCGATACGCTACATCGGAGGATTCTCGATGAGATGCTGCCGCAGTTCGGGCTGGACGTACTCTCCGAGCGCGAGCGCGACCACCTCAATCGCGCCTGGCATCGTCTCGATCCGTGGCCTGACAGCGTGGCAGGCCTCACCCGGCTCAAAGCTAAGTTCGTGATCGCCACGCTGTCCAACGGCAACGTCGCTCTGCTCACGAATATGGCCAAGCACGCCGGCCTGCCATGGGATTGCATTCTGTCCGCAGAGCTCTTCCACCACTACAAGCCCGATCGGGAAAGTTACCTGGGCGCAGCCGCCATGCTGGGTGTGGAGCCGGGTGAAACCATGATGGTCGCCGCGCACGAGGACGATCTCGTCGCAGCCCGCGCTGCAGGCTTGCGCACCGCGTTCGTGCGCCGTCCGCTCGAGCTCGGCGCGCGCCCGAGCTACGATCTGCCGCGTGAGCGTGGCTTCGACTACGTCGCCGATGACTTCGTAGACCTTGCGCGTCAGCTCGGTGTCTAGTCGTCTTGCGCGTGGCTGCACGCTCGCTGCCGCACTGCTGCTCGGCGGCTGCGCCACGTTTCGCAGCTATGACAAAGAGCTGAACAGCACGCTGAGCCAGGCCGCCAGCGGCAATGTGAACGGAGCCATTGGCACGCTCGATGGCAACAACCGGGGCAAGGATAAAGATCTGCTGTATTACTTCGAGCTGGGCGAGCTGCAGCGGCTCGAAGATCGCTATGAGGACAGTCGCAGGACCTGGAGCAGCGCCGACGCGCGTGTGCAGAGCTGGGAGGCCGCGGCCAAGGCCAATCCTGCGCGCGTCCTCGGCGATGCAGCGAGCCTGGTGCTCAACGACAAGTCGCGGCCTTACGAGGGCCACGATTACGAGAAGGTGATGTTGACCACGCGCATGGCCATGGACTTCCTCGCGATGAACGATTTCGAAAATGCACGCGTGGCGATCAAGCAGACCCACGAGCGCGAGGCGGTAATCGCCGCGCTGCGTGCCAAAGAGCTCAATGAAGTGGAAAGCGACGCGAAAAAACGCGGCGCGCGCACCAGCTTCAAGGAGTTGAACGGCTACCCGGTGCAGTCCATCGACAACCCACAGGTGAACGCCCTCAAGAACAGCTATCAGAGCGCGCTCTCGCACTACCTCGCCGGCTTCATCTACGAGGCCCTGGGCGAGGGAAGCCTGGCGGCGCCCGGCTATCGGCAGGCGATCGAGCTGCAACCCCATCAACCGATGCTCGAAGAAGCGTTGCGTGGCCTCGATCAACGCATTGCCCAGCCAAGCGATGGGCTGACGGACGTCTTGTTCCTGGTTGAGTCGGGCTGGGCGCCAGCGCGCATATCGCGTCAGTTTCCCTTGCCGATCCCGGTGAACAACACGCTGGTCTTCCTGCCGATCTCGTTTCCGGTGATGCAGGCCACACCGAGCCCCGTCCCGCCGGCACAGCTGCAGGTGGACGGCGGTCAAACACTGCCGGTAGCGCCGATCACCAGCATCGATCTCATGGCGCGGCGTGCGCTCAAAGACGAAATGCCCGGCATCATGCTGCGGGCCGCGATCCGCTCGGCTGCCAAAGGCGCCACTCAATATGCGCTGCAGCACCAGGCGAACCAACAGAACAATGGATGGCTCGGGTTGGCAGCAATTGCTGTGACGCTGGGCTCCGTTGTAACCGAATCCGCCGACGAGCGCACCTGGCGCACGTTGCCATCGGAAATCGCCATCGCTCGCGCTCGTATGCCGCCGGGGGCGCATACCATCACGCTGCAAACCGGCGCCGGTGTGCGCACGGTGCAGATCAACGTTTCCGGGCGCTACGCCGTGATAGGCTTGCGTTTGTTGCCTTACCATCTCTTCCTGCAGGCCCCGGCCGCCGCAGCCGTCAATGTAGCGCCAAGCATGCCGCAGCCGCCGTCAACCCCTGCGCCGCCGGCGACGTTGGAAGAGCCAGCTCCCACTACGGAGGTCCCCAAATGAAACACCCGGCAGTATGTTGGATGCTGTTCCTGCTCGCGGCCCTGAGTGGCTGCGCATCGAAATCAACCCCGAAGCCCAGCGCTGCAGCCAAGGCACAGGTAGCGTACGGCTGCCCGATCGGCAATAAGGCGGTAGCCTCGATGGAACGTCTAGTCAGCGCAAAAGTCGAGACGGCTGGCCGGGTCAAGAACGTCAAGGTCGCCGAGATGCACTGCTCGATGCAGGGCGACCGGCTGCGCATCGACTTCACTCTGCAAAACAGCGCCGACGTGGTCCGCCGGGTCGCTTATCGCTTCGACTGGTTCGACCGCAATGGCCTGAAGGCTTGGAACGACGAGGTGTGGAAGCCGGTGTATCTCTACGAGGAATCGCGTGAGAGACTGGTCAGTACAGCACCGGACGCCAATGCCGTCGACTTCCTGCTGGTCCTGGTGGACGAGGACAGGAATCGCTTGAAAGAGGACGAGAAGAACGACTGAACAGATGCCGATCCTAGATAATTCTATGAAGACGCGTCACTGGGTTGCTCCCGGCAAGATGTCCCGTGATGCATTCGAGTTCGAAACTTAAGCCCGGTGTCCGGGCCCTTGTAAGGAGATTTTTCAGATGACCTCGCTTTCTCGTTCCTGCCGGGTGGCGCTGTTGCCGCTCATGTTCGCGGCCTTGCTCTTCGCCGGCTGCGCCAAGGAGACGGTGCGCTACGGCGACGCCAAAGGCGTGGAGACCGTCACCACCGGGTTTGGCTCCACCGATCTGCAGATGATCGCCGAGTCGATGACGCGCTCGCTGCTCGGTTCCGCGGTGGTCACCAATGCCAACCGCCCTGTGATGACGGTACAAGAGGTCAAGAACAAGACCAGCGAGTACATCGACACGCGTGCCATCACCGACAGCATCCGCACCGAGTTGCAGAAGAGCGGGCGGGTGCGTTTCGCGGTCGATGCCGTCGCCATGCAGCAGCAGGTCGACGAGCTCAAGCGCCAGCAAAGCGAGCTGTATGAGAAGGACAAGACCGTGCCGCTCGGCAAGATGGTCGGCGCGGCCTATCGGCTGGAAGGCAACATCACCTCTATCGTCAAGCAGGCAGGTGATACGAAAGACGCGTGGTACAAGTTCAATCTTCAACTGTGGAACATCGAGAACGGCTTGCTGGAATGGGGCGACGAGAAGGAGATCCGCAAGACGGCGACCAAGTGAAGACAACGGTGAAGGGTGAAGGGTGAAGAGTGAAGGGTGAAGAGTGGACCCCCCCAGCCCTCTCCCACGAGGGGAGAGGGGGATTTGGTGGGCAGGCTTTAGCACCCTCTCCCCTTTGTGGGAGAGGGCTGGGGAGAGGGGGCTTTAGAAGGCGCGGCTGCGCAGCATGTTGTAAAGCGTTAGGAATTTACTTTCTTCACCTCTTCACCTCTTCACCTCTTCACCTCTTCACCTCTTCACCTCTTCACCTCTTCACCTCTTCACTTCT
>JBGQKF010000306.1:0-5676 GCA_041499435.1 Gammaproteobacteria bacterium | reverse complement strand
GCGCGACGATTTGGGGCTCGCTCTGTCGCGTCATGCCACCAGCAAGATCGCCAGCCTCGAGGATCTGGAGCGGGTGGCGAGCCTGGGCTTTCGCGGGGAGGCGTTGGCGAGCATCGCCGCGATCTCGCAGCTCACGCTCACCAGCCGTACCGCCAACGATCAGCACGCATGGCGGGTGAACGCCGAGGCCGGCCGCGGCTCACCGCCCGAGCCCGCGGCGGCTGCGCAGGGCACCGCTGTGGAAGTCCGCGAGCTCTACTACAACACGCCGGCGCGCCGCAAGTTTCTGCGCACCGAGAACACCGAGCTTGCGCATTGCGTAGAGACCTTCACCCGCATTGCACTGTCGCGACCAGACGTAGCGCTTGCCCTGCAGCACAACGGCAGGACGCTGCAACGCCTGCCGGTGCAAAGCTTCACACAACGCGCTACGGCACTGCTCGGAGAAGAGTTTGCCGGCGCTGCACTGGCGCTCGACCATGGCACACCGGGCTTACGGCTGCATGGGCTCATCGCCTCGCCGAGCTTCAATCGCAGCGCGCGCGACTATCAGTACTTCTTCGTAAACGGCCGCTGTGTGCGCGACCGGTTGATCGCACACGCGGTACGCGAAGCATTCCACGACGTTCTGCATCACGAGCGCCATCCGGCATTCGTGCTGTTTTTCGAGATCGATCCGGCGCGGGTGGACGTCAACGTGCATCCGACCAAGAGCGAGGTACGCTTTCGCGAATCGCAGGCGGTGCATCAGTTCGTCTTCCACGCGCTGCAAAACGCGCTGGCGCAGGCGCGTGCCGGAACGAGCGCGATGTCGCTTGCTACCGGTCCCGTTGCCGCGCCGCCGCTGGCCGCGACGGACACGGCTGCGCACTACCCGGCGTATGCGGGCGCCGGCCCACGGCAACAGCCCATGCCACTCTCCGCGCGTCACCCGACTACGCTCTATGACGCTATGTTTGCGGGTATCACCGCCCACAGCCTCGCGCCAACGGAGGACGGCAGCGAATCGCCTCCGCTCGGATTCGCGCTGGCGCAGTTGAGCGGGATCTACATCCTCGCGCAGAACCAGGCCGGCCTGGTCGTCGTAGACATGCACGCGGCGCACGAGCGCATCATGTACGAGAAGCTCAAGTCCGCGCTGGACCGCGCAGAGATCCCTACACAGGTACTGCTCATACCAGCGACGCTCCGCGCGAGCCGACTGGAAATCGTGGTGGTCGAAGAAAACGCGCAAGCCCTGCGGCGGCTCGGATTCGAGATGGCAGTGCTCGGGCCCGAAGCACTGGTCGTGCGCTCGGTGCCCGCACCGCTGCAGGACGCCGATCCGATCGATCTGGCGCGCGATGTGTTGCGTGAGATCGGAGAATTCGGTGCCAGCCGTGTCCTCCAGGAGCATCGCGACGAGATGCTGGCGACCATGGCCTGTCACGCCGCCGTGCGCGCCAACCGCATGCTGAGCGTGCCCGAGATGAACGCGCTGCTGCGCGAGATGGAGGCCACCGACCGCTCGGGCCAGTGCAATCACGGCCGGCCCACTTGGACGCAAGTTTCTCTCGCAGAGCTGGACCGGATGTTCCAGCGTGGGCAGTAGCGCGCGCCCGCCTGCGGTCCTGCTGATGGGACCGACTGCCAGCGGCAAGACCGGACTAGCGGTGGAGCTCGCACAGCGCTTCCCGTTCGAAATCATCAATGTCGATTCGGCCCAGGTGTACCGTCACATGGACATCGGTACGGCCAAACCGGATCGCCGGACCCTCGAGCGCGCCTCGCATCACCTCATCGACATCGTGGATCCGAACGAGCGCTACTCGGCTGCGCGCTTTTGCGAAGATGCCAACACCTTGCTTCCCGAGATTCACGCGCGTGGCAACATCGCGCTGCTGACTGGCGGCACGATGCTGTACTTTAAAACGTTGACCGAGGGTCTGAGCGAGCTGCCCGCGGCCGACCCGGATACGCGGCTGGTCATCGACACCCTGGCGCAGGAATCGGGTTGGCCCGCGCTGCACGCCGAGCTGACACGCATCGATCCCGAAACCGCAGCACGCCTGCAGCCACAGGACGCTCAGCGCATTCAGCGTGCGTTGGAGGTCTTCTACTTGACGGGACAACCGATGGCGGCGCTGATCGCGCGAGGACGCGCCAAGGGCCCGCTGTATCGGACGATCACGCTGGCTTTGCAACCGAGCGATCGCGGCGTGCTGCACGAACGCATCGCGCAGCGCTTCGAGATCATGCTGGAGCTGGGCTTGATCGGAGAAGTGCGGCAGCTACGCGAGCGCTTCGAGTTGAATGCCTCGCTTCCGTCGATGCGCGCCGTCGGTTACCGGCAGACCTGGCAATATCTGGACGGCGAGCTGAGCCTGGCTGAGCTGCGCGAAAAGGGCATAGCCGCAACCCGCCAGCTCGCCAAGCGTCAACTCACGTGGCTGCGCTCATGGCCTGAGGTCAAGACCTTCGATTGTCTGGATGACCACGTGCTGGAACACGTCAGCGCCTTCATCGCCTCACAGTTACAACCCTGACGCGGCCAACTGCGCGGGCGTCAGGGCTCGGTCAGGCAGCGACGCTTACTTCAAATCGGCCGCGGACTCGGCACCCGCTTTGGCGATCTGCCCGTCCTGCTGGGAGGTCACGCCACTCACGCCGATCGCACCGATCACCTGTCCACCGACCGTAATCGGCACTCCCCCTTCCAGCGGCAAGGCACCCAGCGCGATCAACGCGTTGCGGCCGCCTGCGATCGCGTCTTCGAACACTTTAGTTGGCCGCTTGAACGACATGGCCGTCTGCGCTTTGCGAATCGCGACCTCCACGCTCCCGGTCTGCGTCGTGTCCATGCGCTGCAGGTAAATGAGATGAGCGCCGTCGTCCACCACTGCGATCACCACATTCCATTTGTTCTTCTGCGCTTCGGCCTCGGCCGCGGCAGCAATCTTTTTCGCCGCGTCCAGCGTGAGCGACTTCTTGTCAGCGAGCTGCGCGGCTGCTCCAAACGACAGCGCGGTAGCCAATACGGCGAAAACAGCAGCAAACAGGCGTTGCTTGATCATGGCTCCTCCGTAAACATTCAAGTTTTTGGTTTGGCCAGCGCAGGGGTCGCGTCGCGAATGGCGGCGCAATCGTGCGCGGGAGCTAAACGATACGCGCGCGCATGGCGCCGCGCAATGCACCCTTCAATCGCGGGTATCGTTGATCGTCGCAGCGGCGCCGCCCCGCGCCAGAGTGAGCTGCACGGCGTCGCCTGCCGCCAGTTGTGCCGAATCGCGAACGATGGCGCCATCGACGGTCGCGACGATGGCGTAACCGCGCTCGAGCACGAGCTTGGGGTTGAGCGCGCTCAGGTGCGCCGCCAGCCGCGACACCTGTGCCGCGCCGCGCTCGATCGCCCGCCCGTCTGCGGCAACCAGGCGCTGAGCCAGACGCTGCCGATGCGCTTCGAGCGCTCCGATATCCGTTGTGGCACCGGCGATCCGGCGAGCGAGGCTGCGTATGCGAAACGATCGCTGATCCAGGTGATGCGCTGCGCAGCGCGCCAGCCGTGCCGCCAGGTGCCGAAGGTGGCTCTGCTGATGGCCCACACGCTCGCCCGGATGCACCACGCGCCGGCCGAGGTAATCGACGCGCTGCATGTCGCGCTCGATGCGTCGCCGTAGCGCGCGCTTGCCTTGCTGATAGAGCGCGCGCAGATGGCGCTGCAGCTCGACGCGATCAGGCGTGGCGAGCTGCGCTGCTCCCGTGGGCGTGGGCGCCCGTGCATCGGCGACGAAGTCTGCGATGCTGAAGTCGGTCTCGTGTCCGATGCCGGAGATCACCGGCAGCGTGCACGCGGCCAATGCCCGCGCCACGATCTCTTCGTTGAACGCCCATAGATCTTCGATGCTGCCCCCGCCACGACACACGATCAGCACGTCGCACTCAGCACGCGCGCCCGCAGTCTGCAGCGCCGCCACGATGCGCTGCGCGGCCCCTTCGCCTTGCACGGGGGTGGGGTAAATCACGATCGGGACGGCCGGCAGGCGACGTCGCAGAGTGGTCAGCACATCGCGCAACGCCGCAGCAGCAGGAGAGGTGATGATGCCGATGCGACGCGGGAAGCGCGGCAACGGCTGCTTTCGCTCCTGGGTGAACAAACCCTCTGCCTCGAGCTTGGCCTTGAGCTTCTCAAAGCGTTCGAACAGCACTCCCAGTCCGGCACGCCGCATGAACTCGACGTTGATCTGGAATTCACCGCGCGCCTCGTACAGCGAAGGCGCGGCGCGCACCTCGACCTGCATGCCGTTGGCGAGCGGCCAGTCGATGTACTGCAGGCGATGCCGGAACATCACGCAACGCACCTGAGCGCGGTCATCCTTGAGGGAGAAATAGCAGTGACCCGACGGCGCGCGCGTGAAGTTGGAGATTTCTCCGACTACCCAAAGCACCGGCAACCGTTGTTCGATGAGCCGCCGCGCCATCGCATTCAACTGCGTCACGCTGATCGGAGCCGCACCCCACGCTTCATCGGGTCTCTGATCGATGTTTGAATCTTCCACGCACGCCCTTTAGGTAGTCGTTGGTCGACGACGAAAAGCCCTATCTCGCGCAAACGCGCCAATCTCGTCGCCCGGAATGCCGCTTGCTGCTTGGCTTTGCGGGTCCAGTACTGTGTTAATCCACAACTCGCAGGTCCCTTGAGTGAGCTAATCCCGATCACGCCTCAGCACGGGGGTTCTCGTTTTAAGACTATAATTGTTATGAATTTTTCGGTTGCGTAAATTTTGAGCGCAGGACCAAAAGATATTGCAGTGATGCGACTTACGCGCCTTTTGGGCAAACTACTCACATCGTTATCCACAGAGACTGTGGACAACTGATTTTGCAACCCCCGCGACAGAAATGATTCGGACGCACGGCCCGCAAGGCGTCAGCAGGCCGAGTTGCCGAATCGCGATGCGCAGTTTAAAGTCGCGCTTCTTTCGACCCGCCCGGAGACCAACCAAGTGTTGCACATCATAGAAGCCGCGGGCTGGCCCATCTGGCTGCTGATCGTCGCGTCGGTGATCGCTTTGGGCATTATCGTAGAGCGAGCCTGGTCCTTACAGCGCAACAAGATCGTCCCCCGCGACCTTTTGCCCCAGGTGGCGCAGGAAGTCAAACAGCGCGGCGTCACGCAAGATCTGTTGAACCGCTTGTCGCAGGGCACGCTGCTCGCGCGCATCTTCGCAGTCGGCCTGCGAAACGTGCGCAGCTCGCGCGACGTGATGAAGGAATCGCTCGAGGAAGCCGGTCGCGTCGCGGTGCATGAGCTGGAGCGCTTCCTCACGACCCTGGGCACCATCGCCTCGCTCAGTCCGATCATGGGTTTGTTCGGTACGGTGGTCGGAATGATCGAGATCTTCAGCTCGCAGGGCGGCCCGGGGATGAACAGTAATCCGCAGCAGCTCGCACACGGCATTTCGGTGGCGCTGTACAACACCGCGTTCGGCCTGATCGTCGCGATCCCGAGCATGATCTTCTACCGGCACTACCGCGCCAAAGTCGATGGTCTGGTGGTCGAGATGGAGACGCAGGCGATCAAGCTGGTCGAAATCGTGCACGGCGAAAGGCAGCAGTAGCCATGGACTTCCGCCGCGGCTCGCAGCGCGACGAGCCGGAAATGAACCTCGTGCCGATGATCGACGTGCTGCTGGTCAT
>JBGQKF010000305.1:0-5712 GCA_041499435.1 Gammaproteobacteria bacterium | reverse complement strand
TGCCGGCAGCCACGCGAAGAGCTGGCGGAAATACGTTCGGGCGAATCCACGCAGGTCGGACAGGTGCTCCATCACTAGGCGCGGCAGCACAGCTGCCTGCTCGGTGGGAAACGCTTCTGCGGCAAGTGTCAGGTAGTGGAACAGGCTGGCTGGGTCCGCATCGCTTACCTCGACCTGATACCAGAGCGTGGGAATGCGACGCGCCTCGAGGTAGCTGGCGATCAGCGTTGTCTTGCCTGCGCCGGGCGGTCCATCGATCCAGATCAGCGGCCGCCCGCGGTTCTCGTCGAGACGGGAGAATAAACGCTCTCGCCCCACGATCCCAAACAAGCGCGGCGTACTGATCTTCGCGATCGTAGATCTTCTTGCCATCGTTGCTGGGTCTCCGGAAAAACACAGCCACGCAACGCACGCCGCCCTCTCAGGGGGCGGCGTGCCCAGTATGCACCCGTCACAGGGGTTGCGGAAGCGGTTTACTTCAGCTGGTAAGTCCCTTTGTTCGGATTGCAACCCTGAAAGCTGACTTCCTTGGAAGCCAAGCCCCAATTGTTGTCGATGTGATACTCACCTTTCAGCACAATCCCGTCGTACTTGCCGGTGCCGTGCGCAGCGGTATAGGAGCCACCTGCGCCATCGGCATTGCCGTGGTAGTCCATCCACCACTTGTCGCCGTCCAGGTCGGTGAGCTCGCACACGCCGGCCTCTTGCTGGCGTCCGTTCAAATTGGTGTAAAGGCCATAGCAGACTGCGCCCATCCTGTCGAATGCGCGACCTGGCGGTGTGCTTTTCACATTAGCGAAGAGGCCGTAATGAACGACGAGGACCTTGTCGTCGGCGGAGAGGTTCTTAGCCTGACCAACCACACAGAACTCGAACTCATAATTTCCTTGCTTCGGAATGTTGACCTTCCCTGCCCATACCGATCCCGCCATCGAAACTGCAGCGATGCCAATTGCAACTGCGACACTTCGTTTCATTTCGCGCCCTCCTCATCCGTGGACCTTGGTGGAAAAGACCGCCGCATCGGGACCGGATGCAGGAGTGCAGCCCACAATTCGTCGGCAGATCGGAACGGGACGGCGTCCCCAGTTTCGACCGACTCGATGACGCCCGCGACACCGTCCGCTTCTTGACGGTAGACGCGGACCACGTAGCTGCGGAGAGTTTCCATGTACCCGGTCCTGTTGCGTTAGAAAGAGGATAGGGCATGGGCGGGTACGGATTGCCTACAGATTGCGTATCCCGATAGTTCTTGTACAGAGGGGAAGCCGCGTGCGAGTGGCGCGAATATGGTTTGGAAGGAAAGTCGGTCGAAGGTGAACCGGGTATTGGGCTTGGGATGGACGAGGGCTGGCGGTCAGGGTTACGTTCAGCCCGGTGCGCAGAGAGTTTCCTGCAGCCAATGATTCCCCGGCGAGCGGAGTGACCTCAGTAACGGTCAGGCGTTGCGTTTGGTCACGCCGAGCGACTCTGCGACGCGCAGCACTTCTCGTCTCTCTTCGTCGCTCAATCGATTGACCGGTGGAATAGAACGTCCGCAATCCACACCCAGCCGTGCAGATAGAACAACCTTGCACACATCCGGCGGGGCATTGAACATCCACACCAGATCGACGAATTTCCGAATGCCGGCCTGCAGCTCCAGCGCACGCGCGAGGTTGCCCGCCTTCCAGGCGCTGTATAGCTCGACATAGTGCCACGGTGCTAACGCGAGCGGCGCGTCGATGGTGCCGACCGCGCCCATGGTCAGAGCAGGCAGCGGAAACGCGCCGTTGCCGGAGAAACAGGTGAGCCCCATGTCGGCGAACACACGGATGTCGGCAAAGTTGGGCGCGGAGTGTTTAAGGCCCTTCAGCGTCGGGATGGCGCGCATGAACTTCTCCATCAGCGCCGGCACGGTTTCCACCTGGGTGAGCTGCGGCAGGTTGTAGACGAAAAAAGGCAGCTCTCCCGCTGCATCGGCTACAGCCTGGTAGTGCGCGATGCGCGAGCGCTCGGTGCTCGGGAAGAAGAATGGCGGCAGACAACACACGGCGTCACAGCCGGCCTGACGCGCGGTTTTCGCGGCCTTCACGGCGCTCGCTGTGCTGATCGCGCCGACGTGCATGATGACGAGCGCACGCCCCTTGCAGGTCTCTGCGGAGATGCGCGCTACGGCATCGCGCTGATCGTCGGTCAGGATCGGACCCTCACCGGTGGTCCCGGCCATCCAGAAGCCATGCGCGCCGTGCGCGATATTGTCGTCGAGCAGTGCGCGCAGCGCCTTCTCGTGGATGCGGCCGTCCTCGGTGGTCGGTGTAGGGGGTGCGGGGAATACGCCTTTGAATTCGAGTGCCATCGTTGTTTCAGCGCCTGTATTGAGGTGAGTCGGCGCCGCATCGACACAGCCGGCGCCAAGCAGGACCCCTATCCTGCCACAGACCGGCGCGATCGGCTTTTCGGAGCTAGGGCCCGAATCTCAAGCCGTCGAATGCTATTGAGGCAGCGGTTTCAGCTTCGTCCGACATGCAGGTCGGAAAGAACGTCGCGAGGTATGAAGAACTGACGAAGTCGCGCGGCCGATCGTCATGAGTTCATTCCTGTCTTCGTTGCGGACGTGACGTCATTTGATCTTGACTGGGACACGCTAAGGCCGTACGGACCCGTGCGCTCGTAGTTGAACGCTGCGCCGACTAGGGGCACACTGAGCGGCATGAAGAAGTACGGTCAATACTGCCCGATCGCCAAGGCCGCAGAGATCCTGACGGAACGCTGGACCGTGCTCGTGCTGCGCGAGCTGATCATGGGCAGCTGCCACTACAACGAGATCCGTCGCGGTGTTCCGCTCATTTCTCCATCCGTGTTGGCGCAGCGGCTGAAGACGCTGGAGGAAAGCGGAATCATCGAGTGCCGCCGCAGCGCGGACGGGCGTTCATCGGAGTACAAGTTGACGCCGGCGGGGAACGAGCTCCAGCCGGTCATGCAGATCTTCGGGACTTGGGGGCAGCGCTGGGTGCGCGATCGGTTGCATGAGGACGACCTCGATGCAGGCCTGCTCATGTGGGATATCCGGCGTAATATTCAGGTCGACCAATTGCCGTCGGGCCGCACGGTGATCTATTTCGAATTTGCCGACGCACGCAAAGGCATGAAGCGCTGGTGGCTCGTCGTGGATCGAGGCGAGGTCGATCTGTGCCTGCAAGACCCGGGACACGAAATCGACTTGGCCGTGTCCAGCGGGCTTGCCACCTTCACTCGGATCTGGATGGGGGACATGGACCTGCGGTCGGCGTGCGCAAGCGGCGAAGTCAAATTACAAGGGCGAGGGCGGCTCAAACAGACGATGACCCAGTGGTTCGGTCCGAGTCCCTTCGCCGGCGTCGAGGCGGCTGCGATAGTCGCTTAGAGGACTTCCGCGACGCAGTCTCGCTCCACAGCTTGAACCGGCTCAAACCAGTTTGCTGGCGTGTCCTGACCAATACCGATCCCGCAGCACGCGCTTCAAGAGCTTCCCGGTCGGATGGCGTGGCAGTTCTGCTTCGAAGTCGATCGACCGCGGGCACTTGATTGGGGACAGATGCTGGCGGCAAAAGGCGATCAATTCGTCCTCCAGCGCTTTGCCGGCTTTACTCGGGTCGCATAGCTGCACCACCGCCTTCACCTCTTCGCCGAACTCCTCGTTCGGCACACCGAACACCGCGGCGTCGAGCACCTTCGGATGGGTAACCAGCACGTTCTCGCACTCCTGCGGATAGATGTTCACCCCGCCGGAAATGATCATGTATGCCTTGCGGTCGGTGAGATACAGGTAGCCTTCGCGATCGACATAGCCGATATCGCCGAGCGTGGACCAGCCCTTGGCGTTGCGCGACTCGGCGGTCTTGACCGGATCGTTGTGGTATTCGAACGCGTTGCCTTCGGCGAAGTAAACCGTACCCGTCTCGCCGATCGGCACTTCCTCACCATCGACGCCGCAGATCTTGACCTTGCCCATGACCGCCTGGCCCACTGTGCCTTTGTGCGCGAGCCACGACTTCGCGTCGACCATGGTCATGCCATTGCCTTCAGTACCTGAGTAGTACTCGTAGATGATCGGACCCCACCAATCGATCATCTGCTCTTTCACTGCAATGGGGCACGGTGCGGCTGCGTGAATCGCACATCGCAGCGAAGACAAGTCATACTGGCTGCGTTCGTGCGCAGAGAGCTTGAGCAGGCGCACGAACATGGTCGGCACCAGCTGCGTATGGGTTACGCGATAGCGCTCGATCAGGCGCAAGAAATCCAGCGGGTCGAAGCGCTCCATCGCGATCGCGGTGCCGCCCAGACGCATGACTGTCATCGAGAAGCGCAACGGCGCTGCGTGATACAGCGGGCCCGGCGACAGGTAGATCGTGTTCTCGTCCATGGCGTAGAGCGCGCGGCATAACTCCGCCATCGGACTTTGGGCGTCGAACGCGGGGAGCGCAGAGGAGGTGATCACGCCTTTCGGCCGGCCGGTGGTTCCCGATGAGTAGAGCATGTCGCGACCGGCGCTTTGATCGGCGATAGGCCGGCTCGGATGGAGCGCGATCGCCTGCTCGTAGCTGTCGTAGCCATCGATATTGCCGCTGACCATCAGGCGCGTGGTCACGCCCGGCGTTTGCGCGACTAATTTGGCGGCGACGTCGCGCAACGCGCCCGAAGCAACCAGCAGCTTTGCCCCGCAGTCCGCGATGATGAAGGCGGCTTCGGATGCGGTGAGCCGGGTGCTGATCGGCGTGTATACAATGCCGGAACGCTGCGCGCCCCAGCACAGCTCGAACAAACGCGGATGATTCTCCATCAGAATGGCGATGTGATCGCCGGCTCTGAGCCCGCTGGCGCGCAGTAGTTGCGCGAACCGGTTCGATGCCTCATCGAGCTCGCGATAGGTAACCGCCTCGCTGCGGCTCGGCATGCAGTATGCGAGCGCATGGGGCTTGCGACTGGCATGGATCGATGGATGCAAGCGGTTGCCTCCTGGTTGGAGATAGTGTATGCCCTGGCGGGCGCGCGGTCTGGTTCGCATCGGGCACGCGGAGCAGCTCTCTGATAGCCTTGGAAGCTTGCAACCCACACCTATGCGAAGCCAGGAGGAGATACCGCAATGAGCGAACGACCGCTGCCGGCGATCACGCCGGAGACGCGTCATTTCTGGGAGGGCGCGCGCTCCGGCGAGCTGCGACTGCAGAAGTGCGCCGCGTGCAGCCACGTGTACTTTCCGCCGCGTCCGTTCTGCCCGAAGTGTGGGTCGCGCGAAGTGAGCGTGTTCCGAGCCAGCGGCCGGGCCAGCCTTTACAGCTATGTGATCCATCATCGCGCCGCGCCGGGCTTCACGCCGCCGTACTCGATCGCGGTGGTGGAGCTGGAAGAGGGCCCGCGCATGATGACGAACATCATCGATGTCGCGCAGACGCCCGAGGCGCTACAGCTCGATATGCCGCTGGAAGTCGCATTCCAACGGATGAGCGACGAGATCAGCCTGCCGTTGTTTCGGCCAGCGCGGAGCGCAGCATGAAGCCCGGGGACATCGCAATCGTCGGCGCGGCCGAGAGCACGGACCTCGGCGTGATCCCACACATGTCGCAAATCCAGCTGCATGCCGACTGCGCACTGAACGCGATGCGCGACGCCGGCTTGAAGCTTTCCGACATCGACGGTATCGCTTGCGCCGGAGAGGTGCCGACCAACGTTGCGCATTATCTTGGCCTG
>JBGQKF010000304.1:0-5723 GCA_041499435.1 Gammaproteobacteria bacterium | reverse complement strand
GTTGCTCGGGGAGCAAGAGTCGAAGTGTAAGAAACGCGAAAAGCACGGCGCACCACAGTGGCACCGTGTTCCAGGTCGGATAAATGGCCCCCATGGATACTCCCATGGAACGCCCCGGCACGCTGGAGAGCCACTGGAGCAAGCGGCAGATCCTGGAGGCTTACTTGAATCTGTCCACGTTCCGCGGCGAGATTCAAGGCGTAGGCGCGGCGGCGCGCGCGCTGTTCGGCAAGCATCCGAGCGGCTTGAACGAGCGTGAGTCGCTCATCCTCGCAGTGCTGTTGCGCGGACCGAATACAACGACCGACGTGGTTGCCAAGCGGGCTTGCGCGCTGGCGAAGTCGATGGAGCCGCCGCTGTCCTGTACCGAGCTCGATGCGCTTGCGGCCGGCGCGTTGGGCGGAGCGCCGAATATGCGTCCCGCAGCGGCGCTGGCGCCACACGTCGGTCGCGCTCTGTTGAGCCAGCAGGCGCGCAGCGTGCAATCCACACTCGATGGCGAGGTGCAGGGCTTCGTGCTGGAGGCGATGAACCGCCAGCTCGCGGTGCTGGCTCGGCAGCATGTGACCGATGCGGCTGCGCTCGTGGTCGACAACGCCAGCGGGGAAGTGCTCGCGTATGTCGGCAATCAGGGAGAGTCATCCAGCGCGCGCTATGTCGATGGCGTGCGCGCAGTGCGCCAGGCCGGGTCGGTCCTGAAGCCGTTTCTGTACGAGCTGGCGATCGAGCAGCGGCTGCTCACCGCCGCCTCGCTGCTCGACGATTCACCGGTCAATCTGGTGACACCCACCGGGCTCTATGTGCCGCAGGACTACGATCGCGACTTCAAAGGGATGGTGAGCCTGCGCACGGCACTGTCCGCATCGCTCAATGTACCGGCGGTGCGCACGCTCATGCTGGTCGGGGTGGACGGTTTTATCGAGCGCCTGCGTGAGCTCGGCTTCGAAGGTCTCACGCGCGACGCCGATTACTACGGCTACGCGCTCGCGCTGGGCTCCGCTGAAGTGAATCTGTGGCAGCTCACCAATGCCTATCGGACGCTCGCGAACGGCGGCGTAGCTTCGCCGCTCAAGCTGACGCAAAGCGGCAAGCCCGTTGCGCGGCGTTTGCTGAATCGCGCCGCGGCCTATATCGTCGCCGACGCCTTGTCCGATCGCGCTGCGCGCAGCGTGACGTTCGGTTTGAGCAATCCGTTGTCGGCGCGTACCTGGGCGGCGGTCAAGACCGGCACCAGCAAGGATATGCGCGACAACTGGTGCGTAGGTTTCTCTACGCGTTATACGGTGGGTGTGTGGGTGGGCAACTTCGACGGCAGCGCGATGTGGGATGTCTCCGGTGTGACCGGCGCTGCGCCGCTGTGGCTGGAGATCATGGAGCGGCTGCATGCCGGCAGCAGCACACCACCGGTCGCGCCGCCTGGCGTGGAAACCGCGCAGGTGCATTTCGATCCGCCGGTGGAAGCGCCGCGCGAAGAGCTCTTCCTGGAAGGAACCGCGGAGCCATTCGTCGCAGCGAAGCCCGAGGAGAAGACCCATCCCGCCATCGTCTATCCCGAGCGCGGACAGATCATCGCGCTCGATCCCGATATTCCGGAAGCGCTGCAGCGCGTCCCCTTCGAGGCGATCGGCGCCGGTACGCAATCGCAATGGCGTCTTAATGGTGAGCCGGTGGGCGATGCTGTGCCATGGCGGCCGCAGCCGGGGCACTGGCAGTTGACGCTGCATGATGCGAACGGCTTGCAGCTCGATTCGGTCCAATTCGAGGTGCGTGGCAATGCCAGTGCACCGGCCACGAAGCAATGAACTGCGTCCAAGCCCGAATGTTTCGAGTTGCAATGCAGCCCAGGCCACGGGCTTCGGGTACCATAGCCGCTCACCGGAGTGAAACAAATCATGTCGATCAGCCGTCTGCTCGCCCCAGTCGCCTTGTCACTGGCGATCTGCACCACTGCCGTAGCAAAGGAGGAGCTGCCTCCGGTCAAGGTGCACCATGAAGCCGGGATCGACTATGCCTATGGCGGCATGGATCCGCTCGATCGCAAGGCGCTCGGCAAAATGGCCGAACGCTTCCAGGTACAGCTCGCTTTCAGCCGCGAAGGCACCAATGAAAAGTTGACTGGCGTGAAGGTCACGCTGATTGACTACAAAGGCGACAAAGCGGTGGAGAAGGTGATCGATGGCCCGATCTTCTTCGCCAGTCCGCCCGCGGGGCGCTGGACCTTGCAGGCCGAATACGCCGGCGAGACTTTCAGCAAGACGGTCGATGTCAATGGTCGCTTCTATATTACCCTCAGCGTGCAGTTCAAAGGCGGCGGGCAGGGCAACTAGCCGCCGCGGCCCCCGTGTTCCAGCGGGGTAGCCAACGGCCGGCTCACCCCCTAAAATAGCCGCGCGAGCCCCGGGGCCTTCACCGCTACGGCGTGCCGCTGTGCTCGGGCTCCTTGGCCACGGCTTGGGGCTGCCCGGCCAAACAACCATAATTTCCCGCAGGGAGGAGCTGCAAGTGAGCACATCGACCGTCACCCCGGACTTCGACAGCCGCACATTCGCCAAGGTCAGCGTCAAGCTGATTCCGTTCCTCTTCCTATGCTACATCGTCGCCTTCCTCGATCGGGTCAACGTGGGCTTCGCCAAGCTGCAGATGGCGAGCGACTTGAAGTTCAGCGACACGGTATACAGCATCGGAGCGGGCATCTTCTTCCTCGGCTACTTCGTATTCGAGGTGCCGAGCAACGTGATCCTGGAGAAGGTCGGAGCGCGCATCTGGATCGCGCGCATCATGATCACGTGGGGGATCATCTCGGCGGCATTCATGTTCACGCACCAGATCCACTGGGGTTCGATCGCGCCGTTGTTCGGTCTGAACGATGCGGAGTTCACCTTTTATTTCCTGCGTACCCTGCTCGGCGTCGCCGAGGCCGGATTCTTCCCGGGAATCATCCTGTACCTGACGTACTGGTTCCCATCCGAGATCCGCGCACGCAAGGTGGCGCTGTTCATGACGGCGATCGCGATCTCGAACGTAATCGGCTCGCCGGTATCGGGCGGCATAATGCAGTACACCGATGGCCTGGGCGGGTGGCGCGGCTGGCAGTGGCTCTTCCTTCTAGAGGGCGCTCCGTCGGTGGTGATGGGCTTCCTCGTGTTCGCCCTGTTGCCCGACGGCCCGCGCAAAGCGAAGTGGCTGACGTCCGAGGAGAAGGATCTGATCATCAAGCGCGTCGAGGAAGACCACGCGGGAAAGAAGGAGCTTGGCCAGAAGCACAGCTTCACCGATGCATTCCGCGACGGTCGTGTCTGGGCGCTCTCGCTGGTGTACTTCTGCGGCGTCGTATGCTTCTACGCGGTCAACTTCTGGTTGCCCACCATCGTGCAGGAGCTGGGTATCGACAAGAAGGACCTGCTTAAGGTCGGGCTGGTCAGCATGATCCCGTGGGGCTTTGCGGCAGTCGCGATGGTCGTCAACGGCCACCACTCCGACGTGACCGGCGAGCGTCGCTGGCACTCGGCGGGCGGCTTGCTGGTAGCCATCGTCGGCATGCTGATGTTGTCTATCGTCGGTCACAACCCGATCATCGGCATCGTCGGCCTGACGCTGGTGACCTCAGGGATCTTGTCCTGGGTGGCCTGCTTCTGGTCGCTTCCGACCGCATTTCTGTCGGGCACCGCTGCTGCGGCCGGCATTGCCTGGATCAACTCCGTCGGCAATCTGGGGGGTTATGTGGGCCCGCTCGCGATCGGCTGGGTGCGCGACCACTACAAGTCCTCGGAGTTGGCGTTCTACTCGCTGGCCGTGTTTGCACTCCTCGGGGCGGTGATCATCCTCGTGCTACGTGGCACGCAGCGCAAACCCGTGTCGGCGAAGGCGCCCGCAGCCGGGGCGGTGCGCACCTGAAGAGTGTGGCAAGCTTCCGCTTCGGTCAGATGAGCTTTACGACGCTCAACCAGGTTTGACCTGGGTCAACCCCGACGGCCCCGGCGCGCGGTAGAGTAACTGCGTTCGGGGCCGTCGGCATTTCAGCAGTCGCGAACCCACTCGGCCAGGCTGGCCGAATCGCTAAACACTTCGGAGGGTTTATGAACGCGAATGTAGGTAACACCGACCGCATCGTCCGAATCGTGGGCGGATTGGTGCTGCTTAGCTTGATTCTGCTCCTCGACGGGCCGATGCGCTGGGTCGGACTGATCGGGTTGGTACCGCTCGTCACCGGGCTGGTGCGCTGGTGTCCTGCGTACGCGGTATTCGGGGCGAACACGTGCGGAACCAAGACCGCCTGATCATCGACTACCCGAACCGGTGGACTAGCCTGCGCTCGTCACAGCATTGAAACCGCGTAGCGATTCGGTTTGCTATCACTGCGGATTGCCGCTGGCGGGCGGTCGGCCGCTCTGCGCAGCCATCGACGGCATTGACCGCGCTGTCTGCTGCGCGGGTTGCCAGGCGGTCGCGCTCGCAATTGCCGGCGACGGCTTGAGCGCGTACTACCGCACACGCACTGAATTCGCACGGCGCGGCGACGATGTTCGCGTCGAGGGCGCGCTCGAGGTATACGACAATCCGCAGGTGCAGGCGGGATTTGCACGCACCGCGGGCGAGCACGAGCGCGAAGCGCTGCTGATCCTCGAAGGCATCGTCTGCTCGGCCTGCATCTGGTTGAACGAGCAGCACCTGTCGCGTTTGCCCGGCGTCCTGGAAGCACAGATCAACTACGCGACGCGCCGTGCTCGAGTCCGCTGGGATACGCGCGCCATCAAGCTGTCGGCGATCCTGCGCGCAGTCACCGAGATCGGCTATCGCGCCTGGCCGGCGACGTCGATGGCCGTCGAGGAGGCGCGCCGGCGCGAGACCCGGGCTGCCTTGTGGCGGCTGTTCGTCGCCGGCTTCGGCATGATGCAGGTGATGATGTACGCTCTGCCTGCGTACCTGCCTGACGCCGACACCATGGGCGAAGATATCCGCATGCTCATGCGGCTGGCGAGCCTGGCGCTCACGCTGCCGGTGGTCATCTATTCGGCTGCGCCGTTCTGGCGCGGCGCCTGGCGCGATCTGAAGCGCTTGCGGCCCGGGATGGATGTGCCGATCGCGCTCGGGATCGCAGTCGCCTTCGCGGCCAGCGTGTTCGCCACGTTCACCGGCGGTGCTGACGTCTACTACGATTCCATCAGCATGTTCGTCTTCCTTCTGCTGTGCGCACGCTATCTCGAGATGCGTGCACGGCAGAAGGCGGCGGCCAATCTGGAGTATCTCGACAAGGCGCTGCCCGCTATCGCGCATCGACTGCCGGCGTTTCCTCAGATGCACACCGAAGAAGTGCCCGCCATCACTTTGCAGCGCACGCAGCTGGTGCTGGTGCGTCCCGGGGAAGGCTTTCCCGCCGACGGCGTTGTCGTGCAGGGCGAGAGCGCGTGCGATGAGTCGCTGCTCACGGGCGAGAGCCATCCGGTCGCTAAATGCGCAGGCAGCGACGTGATCGCCGGCGCGATCAATCGCTCGAGTCCCCTGGTGATGAGAGTCGAGCGGGTCGGTGAGGATACGCGCGCATCGGGCATCCGCCGTCTGGTCGAGCGCGCTACTACGCAGCGGCCGGCTTTGGTGCAGCTCACCGATCGCATCGCCGGCTGGCTGGTGGCTGCGGTGCTGGTGGTCGCGCTCGGCACATTGGGCTGGTGGCTGCATCACGAGCCCGCCCGTGCGCTGTGGATCGCCGTGTCGGTGCTGGTGGT
>JBGQKF010000303.1:0-5734 GCA_041499435.1 Gammaproteobacteria bacterium | reverse complement strand
TCGGTGCTGACCAATATGCTGCCCTCCATCGAGCAGCACGTCGAATGGATCACCGACTGCCTGCAGCACCTGCGCAGCCGCCGCGTCGACCGGATCGAGCCGACGCTGGAAGCGGAGAACGAATGGGTTGCGCACGTCAACGAAGTCGCCGGCACCAATCTGCGCTCGAGCTGCAGCTCCTGGTACGTCGGCGCGAATGTTCCAGGCAAGCCGCGCGTGTTCATGCCGTACATCGGCGGGTTTCCAGCATACGTGCAAAAGTGCAACGAAGTGGTAGCCGCGGGCTACCACGGGTTTGTGTTGTCCGGGACCGGTCGCCACGCCCCACAGGTCATTCCCGCGCCAGCGGATTCGGCGTAGCCTCGGCGATCTTCGTGAGTGTGTTGCGATCGGTGTGGTGAAACGGATCGGCCTGCCCTCGCACCATCAGCACCGTGTCTTCATCGTACGACCAGGTGCTATCCGCACTGATGGTCACCTTGATGCGATACTCTACGGTCCGGAAGGCATACTCTAAGAACGGATTCGAGCAGATGCCGTTAGTCTGCGATCCGCCCTTCGCGACGAGCTCGAAGCTTTTCGCGTCGGCAGCGGCCTGGCCGAATGCCATTGCCACCTGTCCTCGCGGGATCGTGAGCGTCTGTATCAGGTTGCCGGTCGCTGGCTCCCAGAGCCAGTAGCCGATCTGATCGTGGTACGTCTCCACCTCGCCTGGCTTGACGATGTGCGTGTGGTAGCGCAGGCCGTACAGCAGCTGCGGCCCGTTGGTCTGCGGATCGATCGGCTGCAGCTCCATGCGCTCCACGAAGGCCTGCTTCTTCGGCCCTTCCGGCTTGGGATTGACGTCGAGCCCGCGCGTGCCCTGCCAGATGCCGGCGAGGCCGGTCAGCGGGCCGAGATTGGCGAGCGTGTCGACGTCGAAGTCGGTCGGTTCGGTGTAGATGTCCTCGGGATACTCGTTCATGGCTCCCTCGTGTAGTTTGGCTAGTCTACCACCGGGCTGACGCAAGCCTTACCGGCGGAAACCTTGAACGTGCTTTCGCGCCGGCAGTCGAACACAACGACGGACGGTGAAATCCGGGACCCTGAAAGGAGACGATATCATGATCCGCGAATACTTCCTGCCGTTGCGCGCAACTCGCTTGACGCAGAGCGCAACGCTATATCAGCAGAAGCAGAGTCTTCCCGAGCGTGTAACGTTGGAAAGCCCTGCGCTGGACGTCATGACCGACCTCAAGCAGTTGCCGGCGCAAACCATCGAACCCGAGGCCTCGGTTGAAGCGGCCAACGCCAAGATGATCAGACAGGGCGTGCGCCTGCTGTTCGTCACCGATCCGCAGGCTCGTCTGCTGGGTCTGATCACGGCGACCGATATCCTGGGCGGGCACGTGCTCCAGACCATGCTCGCGCGTGGCGTGTCGCGCGCAGAGGTGCGGGTACACGAGATCATGACGCCGCGCGAGCGCCTCGAGGCGATCGACATCGGAGACCTGCGGGGCGCCAAGGTGGGACACGTGCTATCCACGCTCAAGGAGGCCGGACGGCAGCATGCCATCGTTATCGAGGTGTACGAGCCGACCTTGCACGAACGGCTCACCCTGCAACAGCCCGCCGTCACGCAGACGGTGCGCGGCCTGTTCTCCGCTACGCAGATCGCGCGCCAGCTCGGTTTGCAGCTGCACAGCGCGGAGATCGCCGTGACGTTCGCCGAACTCGAGGCGCTGCTCGCTCACTGATTGACTCGTCGCAGAGGCTCGGGAGCACCGAGCACGGTACTCTGGTTCGGGGTTAAACTCGGCCTTCTACGATCAGGAGAAACACCCTATGCAGCACGTTCGTTTCGGCAACACCGGACTGCAGGTCTCGCGCCTGTGCCTGGGCACGATGACCTTCGGCCTGCAATGCGACGAGCCCACCTCGTCTGCGATCATGGACGCCGCTGCGCAGGCCGGCATCACGTTCTTCGACACCGCCGACGTGTATCCCCTCGGTGGCAGTGTCGAGATTGCGGGTCGCACGGAGGAGATCGTCGGCAAATGGCTGCGCGGCCGGCGCGATCAGTTCATCGTCGCCACCAAATGCCATGGCAAGATGGGTAAAGCCGCCTGGCAGCAGGGCACCTCACGCAAGCACGTCCTGGAGGCGATCGATGCATCCCTCAAGCGGCTGGGTACCGATTACGTCGACCTCTACCAGGCGCACCAGTACGACGCCATGACGCCGACCGATGAAACCCTGGAAGCATTCGATACCGTCGTGCGCAGCGGCAAGGCGCGCTACATCGGCTGCTCCAACTACCATGCGTACCGCGTCGCCCGTGCGCTCGGCCGCAGCGAGGCGCTGCGCCTGGCGAAGTTCGTCTCGGTGCAGCCGCGCTACAACCTGCTGTTCCGGCAGATCGAGCGCGAGCTGCTGCCCCTGTGCGAGGAGGATAAGCTCGCGGTCATGCCGTACAACCCGCTCGCGGGCGGGCTGCTCACCGGCAAGCACAAGCGTTCCAGCCCGCCGCCGGAGGGATCGCGCTTCAAGCTGGGCGCCGCGGGCGGCATGTACACCGAGCGCTACTGGAAGGACCGCGAGTTCGATGCGGTGGATGCGTTCGTCGCGCTCGCGCGTGAGCACGGGATCGACCCGACCACACTGGCCATGGCCTGGGTGCTGGCCAATCCCGCGATCACCACACCGATCATTGGCGCGAGCAAGCCCGAGCAGCTCAAAGCCAGCGTTGATGCTGTCGAGCGCAAGCTCGATCCTGCGCTGAAACAGAAACTGGACGAGCTCTCGCATCAGTTCCGCATGGGGGATGCGGCGAGATAGGAGTTAGGACATGCGACTCGGATTGCTCATTTGGTGTGCTGTGAGCGTCGCCCCGGTAGCGCACGCGGCATTGCCCGGTGACAGCGCGGCCGGCAAGAAGGTGCACGATGCGCACTGCATGACCTGTCACGACACCAGCGTCTACACACGCAAGGACCGGCAGATCAAGTCGCTCGCCGCGCTGAACGAGCAGCTCAGCGAATGCACGCACGCTGCGCAGGTCACGCTCAGCGACGGCCAACAGAAGGACATCATCAAGTATCTGAACGAACAGTTCTACAAGTTCAAGTAGGAATCAGAACATGCCCGCCTTCTGCGCGGCTTCCAGCCCCGCCCTCGCGATCGCGTTCATCTGCATGTTGATGTCCTGCGACATAGGCCCGCTCACCTTGCTCGTCCACATGACACGGCCGCTGTCGACGTCTTTCAATACCATGTTCGCTGCATAGGCGGTGCGGGTGCGCTCGGCCCCCACCGGGACCGACACTCCGACGCCGGCTCCCACACCTCCGCTGTGGTAGCCGCCCATGCCGCCGAACCCGCCGACACCGAAGCCGACGCTGGGTCCGGGGTTCACCAGCGTGGCGTCGGGAGCGACGCTCGCAAGAAGAACCGCCTTCGCACCTGCGCTGCGGGCCGCGGCCAAGGCCTTGTCACTGAGCGAGTCGGATCCGCTCGCCGCGCTCAGTTCTGGCGCAGACACCGGCGTAGCGCCCAATGTTGCGACCTGCGCCCTCATCTCCTCCTCGCACACGCGTTTGATGGGGAGGTCGCTGGCATCGCACACCACCAACACCTTCGCGCCGCGCAGCGAATGGTTGGTAAATGCCGGATCGGTCCATTCGGCTTGAACGGGATTCGACGAGCAGCCGGAGTTGAGCACCACACAGAGGACCAGCAGTGCGCAAGCCAAGGTACCGGGCTCGACGACGTTGTGACGATTGAGGCATTCGTTCATGTCGTTGAGAGTCGCTAGAGCGCCACGGGTTCCCGACTTTGCCATAATGCCAGGACGCTGCCGAGATCACACTCTCATTGGCTGCGAGTCCAACTCGCCCGAGCCCGAATCAAGAGTTCGTGAAACCTGCAAGTGTGCTCAAGAAATATGCGCACGCCATCGCCTTAAGGCGATGGCGGCTCGATGACCGGCTGTGCGGATACAGCGGTCAGCCGCGAAACCGGCGCGGAGTGACGCCGGTGATGCGCTTGAAATGACGGGTTAGATGGCTCTGGTCGGCAAAACCCACGGCACTGGCGATTTCGGCAAGCGAGCGTCGGCCCGACCCGCCCGTCAACAGCGACCGCGCGTTGTTGACGCGCACGTGAATCATATGCTGATGGGGCGAGACCCCGAGCGTCCGCTTGAACACGCGCGCCAGATGGAACGGGCTCACATGCACCGCCGCAGCGATATCGCTCAAGACGACGTCGCGCGCATAGTTCTGGTGAATGAACTGCAGGGCATCTGCCACGACGCGCGGCTGATTCGCGGCACCCACGGTCAATTCCCCGCCCTCTTCTTCCGGCAGCGCAGATGCACCCAGTCGGCTGCCGTCGCTGCCAGTGGCGTAGTTCCGTAGCAGATGCACGGCCAGGATATTCGCGAGCGATTCGGAGTACAGGCCTCCCGCACGATCACGCGACAACGCCTCGCGCGCCAGTACACCCGCGATGTTCGCGATGGCAGCGTCGTTGCGGCGCTCGCCGACCGGCAGTCGATACTGATCCGGGGAGAGCCCGAACACATCCTGGGCCACCCGGTCGAGCACCTCTGGCTCGAGCAGCAACACCGAATAACCGATGCGAGACGACCATCTCCAGCGTACCGGCGTGCGCGCCGGGATGATGTGCACGCAGCCTGGTGTGAGCTCATGCTCGATGCGCTCGCCGTTGCATTCACGCGTCACCTGCCCATTGGAGAGGCCGACGAAGATCAGATGATGCCGGCTGCCTTCACGATGCTCACGCGCGCCGCCGCGGCTCTCGCGCCGCTCGAATTTGAGCCCGCCCCAGCCCAGGCCGCGGCTGGACATCGGAATATGCTCGCCCTCGGCCACCGACAGTTGTGCCTGCGCGGCCGCTGAAAAGGTTGCAAAAGTCATGGTCTAGCTCCCAAGGACAGACGAACAGGTAGGCCACGGTTGTAAGAGCGTGATTTGAGCAAGCTCGTCCCTGTGCGCTATGGTCGCCTGGTTGCGCTCGCCAGTGCAATTACCTCGAAGGTATAGAGCCAGCCTTTGTTGTCCTTCAGGATCGGCGGCCAGCATCTGCGCGATGCATGGTTTCTGCGGCGCGTGCATGCGGTGCTGCGGCGTCGAGCTCTGACTCAGGCACAGATCTGCGCCTCGATTGGTCAGAGCGCTGTCGACACCCCACAGCTCGACAGCGAGCGCCACGATGGCCGCCGCGGTGGCAACTGAAACTTCTGTGATTTCCATAGCGTTTCCTCATTGCACGATGCATGAACGAGGATGCACTCTAAGGGAATCGGCGGCGGCGTTGCATCGGGGAAGGCCGAATATCGTGTAGGCGATACCCTACTGATGACATGGCTTCCCCGGCGAAGCGGGGCTGGGGTGAGACTGCCCCCTCCCTGGCCCTCCCCCGCTTTGCAGGGGAGGGTACGCTCCGTAGGTGGCGACTTAGTCCAGCAGGTTGTTCTCCAGCATGTAGCGCGTGAGCGCGGCGTTGTTGGGCAGGCCGGTCTTCTCGATGATCCGCGCCCGATAAGTGGTCACGGTCTTCGGGCTGATGTGCAACTGCTCGCCGACCTGTTTCAGGCTCGCGCCGCTGGCGATCATCTTCAATACTTCGAACTCGCGGTGCGACAGCGTCTCGTGCGCCGGACCGTCAGTACGCACTGAGATCTCCAGCGCGATCCGCTCTGCGAGCTTCGGTGTTAGATACTTGCCACCCG
>JBGQKF010000302.1:0-5740 GCA_041499435.1 Gammaproteobacteria bacterium | reverse complement strand
CTGCAAGTACGACCTGCGGCGCTTCAATGCGATCGGATCGATCAGCTTTGACCATCCCGATCCGTCCATCTTCCTGGTTCTGCAGTCGCAGAGCGATACGCCGGGCGTAGACGCGATCGACTTCGTCATCTTCCCGCCGCGGTGGCTGGCGATGGAGCATTCGTTTCGGCCGCCGTGGTACCACCGCAACGTGGCGAGCGAGTTCATGGGACTGATTCATGGCGTGTACGACGGGAAAGCGCAAGGCTTCGTGCCCGGCAGCATCAGCCTGCACAACTGCATGAGCGGACACGGGCCTGACCTGGAGACGTTCGAGAAAGCGCTTGCCGCCGACACGAGCAAGCCGCATCACATCGTGGATACCATGGCGTTCATGTTCGAGACGCGCACGGTAATCCATCCGACGCGCTTTGCGCTGGAGAGCGCGCAGCTGCAGCCCGATTACTACCGCTGCTGGCAGGGATTGAAGAAGCACTTCGATCCCCGCCGGCGTTGACCTGGGTGGGACTATGCTGCGCTGCGCACTGGCGGCCGTGCTTGCGGTGCTGAGTGCGGCGAGCGCTGCGCAGAGCTTCGAGGCGGCCTGCGATGGGCTGAGCGTGCCAGCGGCCGATGTGCGGGTTTTGTTCGCGCCGGCCGCGGCACAGGTCGACGAAAGCAAGGCTTCGCGCGAGATCGAGCTCGACACTAAGAAAGCCGCAGCCTTTCGCCACCTCGGTGTGACGCGCGCTACGCTGCTGCGCGATGTCGATGTGCGGTTGGATGGGTACACCGACCCGCAGACTGGGCGTGCGTGCGCCTGGCCGAAAGTCAAGGTGCGGTTGCGGGTACAGCCCCTGCTGATCGAGCTCGCACGTGAGCTCGGGGCAGATCCCTGCATGCGCGCCCACGTGTTCGAGCACGAAATGCAGCACGTCGCGCTCTACAATGCTGCGGTGCTGCGCGCACAGGTCCAGCTGGAAAGCGAGATGCGCGCGCATTTCAACGAGCGTCTGCTCGTAGGCGATGCCACCACCTTGATGGGCGAGCTGCAGGCGCAGATCGCGGAGCGCTGGCTGACGCGACTGGACGCTTTGCTCGCTGTTGCCGAAAGCGAGCACGACGCCTTGGATGCGGCCGAGGAGCGCCAGGCTTACAGCGTTTGCAACGGCGCGCTGTCGAAACTGATGAAGTTGATGGAGTAGTGCGCAACGCGTGAAGAAGTAGTTATGGCAACGGGCGGGCGGTCTTGCAGGAATCACGGCCGCCCTCAGCTTATGAGTTATGATGCGCCACGACTTCGTTCACTCTTGAACTGACAATGGATACTCCTCGAGTTTCGAAACGCTGGAGCGGCCGGACATTGCTGATGGCCGTGTTTGCGGCTGTCATCGGCGTTGTCCTCGCCGTGCAGGACGCGGATGCACGCCGACTGGGCGGCGGCAGAAGCTTCGGCCGCCAGTCCCCCAATGCGACTCGCCAGGCACCGCCTTCACAGGATGCACAGCGCCAGGTGCAGCCGACGCAGCCGCCTGGCCAATTGCCCGCAGCGCAGCCGCCACGCAATCGGTGGCTGGGTCCGCTGGCCGGTCTTGCCGCAGGTCTGGGCATTGCCGCGCTGTTGTCGCACTTTGGATTGATCGGGCCGTTCGCCGAGATGCTCGGCAGCTTGCTGATGGTTGGGCTGCTCATCGTCGCGGTCGTGGTGATCTGGCGCCTGCTGCGTAGAGCATCCAGTGCTGGACCGCCGCGCTCTCGCATGGAACCGTCCTACCAGACGACCGGTGGTGGCGGAGTACCGCCAGCAACCTCGAGCTATGATCCGATCGCCGCAGGTGCGCGGCCTGGCAGTGTTGCATCGCTAGCCGGTGGGGAACCGTCACAGGCGATCACCGCGGTGCCCGGTGTGCCTGCGGACTTCGACGTGCCGGGCTTCCTGCGCAATGCCAAGGTGTATTTCCTGCGTTTGCAGGCGGCGTGGGATGGGCGCGATTTTGCGGATATCCGCGAGTTCACCACCCCTGAAGTATTCGCCGAAATCAAGATGCAGATCGACGAGCGCAAGGGCGAGACTGATCGCACCGAGGTGTCCGATCTCGACACGCAGCTACTTGGTATCGAGACTTCGCCGGACGGGTATCTAGCGAGCGTGCGCTTCACCGGTCGGATCCGCGAGTCCCAGAGCGGGCCGTTGGAACCGTTCGAGGAAGTGTGGAATCTCTGGAAGCCGAAAGACGGGCGCACCGGGTGGCTGCTCGCCGGCATTCAGCAGGTGCACTGAGCGTTCGCCGAGCCGCGAATTCGAGGAAGGCCCGCTTTCGCGGGCCTTTTCTTTTAATGCAATCGGGCGATGGTGCGGTGCCTGGAATCGCGCGATGATAGTGGAGTTTGTTAGTACAGCGACCTGTTACACAACTTACCCCAAGGAGGAAGCAGATGAGCGACAACGATCGTTTCAGCGAACGCCGCGGTTTTCTGCAGGGAGCGGCTGCCGCCGCTGCAGCTTATGGCTTGACGCATGTGGTGTCGGCGGCCGACGCCGCGGAGACGCCGGCGGCCGGGCAGGGAGCCGTAGCGGTCGAGTTTCAGCGCTGGCTGGACAGCATCCCCGGCAAATATCGCCAGGTCTACGACGCGCCGGAGCCCAACGGCGGCTTCGCTTTGATCACGGCCTGGGTGTTTCTCCTCACCGGCCAGCAAGGTTATGGCGTGCCGGAAAGTGATCTGGGCGTGGCGGTGGTACTGCGGCACAATGCGATTCCGATCGGCTTCGGTGACGACCTGTGGGCGCAATACAACCTCGGCGAAGTTTTCAAGATCGACGACCCGGCCACCAAAGCACCGGCCACGCGCAATCCATTTGCGAACGTGAACACCGGCGATATGCCGCTGCCCGACATGGCGCTGGACAAGCTCGCCGCGCGCGGCGTCAAGTTCGGTGTGTGCGGCATGGCGATCCGGCATTTCAGCGGTGTCGTGGCGCAGAAGATGGGAATGGACGCGGAAAAGGTGCGGCAGGACTGGGTGTCCGGCGTACTGCCCGGGGTGCAAGTGCTGCCGTCGGGTGTGCTGGCCGTGAATGGGGCCCAAGCGCGCGGGTGCACATACTGCTTCGCGGGTTGATGTAAATAGTTTCGCTGCCTCGCAGCGTCCAGGTCGTGGCGTTGCGAGGCAGTACGGCGAACTCGGGGGCGCCTGAAGTCTCCTGCGTCGATGTCGCCACGGCCATCGAGCAGCGCGGTGGCCTCAACCATGCCATTGCGGCGCTCGGCTCGCGCGGTCGCATGCTAAGACCAGTGGCTGACGTGGAGGAGTGGTCCGACGCCGTGCTGAGCACGGTTGCGCTGGCCGATCCGGAACGGCCTGTATCGGTCGATGCGCTGGTGGAGCAGTTTGCACCTGAGGTCGAGGTGCATCGAGCCAAGCCGCTCTGGAAGAAGGCGGCTTGGGTCCTTCTCGCACTCATCCATCTTGTTCATAGTCGCTGTCGTATTGGTGCGCCGCTGGTTCAAACGGCAAGCACCCGAGCAGGGCATGCCGCGTGTGCCGGCGACAAAGCGCGATGGCGCTGATCGTGGCAGACTGACGAGTCGATTGCTGTTTTCCCTGCGAGGTGGTTTATGCCGCGGCATCCGGACTACATTCCACATGGTGTCATTCCCGCCGTTCTGCTGCCCTTCTTCGATGATCTTTCGATCGATGAGGCGTCCTATCGCAGCCATCTACGCGATGTCGCTGCAGTCGACGGCATCGCGGCGGTGACGGTCAACGCCCATGCATCCGAGGTGGCCTCGTGTACGTTCGAGGAGCAAAGACGCGTGCTCGCGATTACGCAGGACGAGGTCGGCGAGCGCGTTCCCATCATCAACGGCGTGTATGCCGAGGGCAGCCTCGAAGCCGCACGCATAGCGCGTATGGCGCACGAAGGCGGGGCATCGGCGCTCCTGGTGTTCCCGTCAGGCATCTTCACTTTCGGGCAGCGTCCCGAAATGGCGGTAGCTCATTTCCGCCACATTGCCGATGCCACCGATCTGCCGCTCATCGTGTTCCAGTATCCGCTCGCCGGCGGGCACGGCTATCCGCTGGCCACGCTGATGAAGATCATCGAAGCGGTGCCTACGGTACGCGCGATCAAGGACTGGTGCGCGAACCCGCAGCTGCACGAACGGCAGGTCCGGGTGCTGCAGGAGTTGCAGCCTGCAGTCAATGTGCTCACCACGCACAGCGCGTGGCTGTTCAGCTCTCTCATCATGGGCTGCAACGGGTTGCTATCGGGCAGCGGCTCGGTGATCGCGGAACTACAGGTGCAACTCTTCAGGGCGGTGCAGTCGAACGATCTCGCGCTCGCACGCGCCGTGCATGAACGCATCTGGCCGACGGTGGAGGTGTTCTACACCGAGCCGTGGGTGGACATGCACAACCGCATGAAGGAGGCGCTGGTGCTGCTCGGCAAGCTGCCGCGCGCGGTGGTGCGTCCGCCGCTGGTGAAGCTGGCCCCGGCGGAGATCGAGCGCATTCGTGATGCGCTGGTCGCGGCGCGGCTGCTCGAGCCGGCGTCGCGCGCAAGGCGTATCGCTTAGCGACGGCAGTGATATCAGGAATGTGACTTCTATATCCAAGAGCTCGACTCATGAAAATTGCAGTGATCGGCGCCGGCGCCATGGGCTCGGTGTACATCGCGTTGCTCGGAGCGGCTGGGCACGACGTCTGGGCGATCGACAGCTGGGCGGACCACATCGAGGCGATCCGCAAAAATGGATTGCGCCTCGAGGGTGCGTCGGGCGATCGCACAGTGAAAGTACATGCATCGACGCGGGCTGCCGATGCGGGCGTATGCGACCTCGTCATCATCGCCACGAAGGCGATGCACGTCGCACAGGCGGCGGAGTCGGCGAAGCCGCTGCTTGGACCGAACACAGTTGTGCTGTCGATTCAAAACGGTCTGGGCGGACCCGACACCGCGGCCCAGGTCCTCGGACGAGAGCGCGTCATGGTAGGCGTGGTTGGCGGGTTCGGCGCGTCGATGAAAGGTCCGGGGCATGCGCACCACAACGGCTGGGAGCTGGTGCGCCTCGGCGAGCTGAGCGGCTCAGTGAGCCCGCGGCTGGAGCAGGTTGCGCAGGTCTGGGCCTCTGGCGGCTTCAAGGTGAAGTGTTTCGACGACATCGATCAGCTGGTGTGGGAGAAGCTGATCTGCAACGTATGTTTCTCGGGCACTTGCGCGATCACCGAGCGTACGGTCATCGAGGTGGTCGAAGATCCCGACACCTGGAAGATTGCCTCAGGCTGCGCGACCGAAGCCTTCAATGTCGCGAAGGCACGTCAGGTCAAGCTCGATTTCGACGACCCGGTCACCTACGTGCGCAACTTCGGCATGAAGATCCCCAACGCGCGGCCTTCAATGCTGCTCGACCATCTCGCCGGTCGCATGTCGGAGATCGATGCGATCAATGGGGCGATTCCCCCGGCTGCGGCCGCGCTCGGAGTGCCCGCGCCGTATAACGAAGTGATCAGCGGGCTGGTGCGTGCGAAGGAGCGGCGGATGGGAGTGCGGAAAGCGTGAACAAGTGAAAAGGTGAAAAGGTGAACGGGTGACGCCATTGGAGGTTAATGAGCGTGCCCCTCATTCACATCTCCACTTCTCCACCTCCCCACTTCTCCACCTCCCCACTTCTCCACCTCCCCACTTCTCCACCTCCCCACTTCTCCACCTCCCCACTTCTTCATCTGTTCACCTGTTCACCTGTTCACCTTTTCACCT
>JBGQKF010000301.1:0-5765 GCA_041499435.1 Gammaproteobacteria bacterium | reverse complement strand
TGCTGACGCGGAACGACGGGTCTTCCTGCGCCAGACGTTGCAACGCGATGCCCATCTTCTCCTGGTCGACCTTGGTCTTGGGCTCCACCGCCTGCGAGATCACCGGCTCGGGGAACTCCATCTTCTCGAGGATGATGATCTTGTCCGGGTCGCACAGCGTGTCGCCGGTGGTGGCTTCGCGCAAACCCACGGCTGCGGCGATGTCGCCTGCGCACACTTCCTTGATCTCTTCGCGCTGATTGGCGTGCATCTGCAACAGGCGCCCGACCCGTTCTTTCTTGTGCTTGATCGGGTTGTAGATGGTGTCGCCCGAGTTCACCACGCCGGAGTACACACGGAAGAAGATCAGCTGACCCACGTACGGGTCGGTCATGATCTTGAATGCCAGGCCCGAGAAAGGCTCGCTATCGGCTGCCTTGCGCTCGGCAGGCTGCCCGTTTTCCAGCATGCCCTTCACCGGAGGAATATCGACCGGCGCGGGCATGTAGTCGATGACTGCATCCAGCATCGCCTGCACGCCCTTGTTCTTGAACGCCGAGCCGCACAGCATCGGCACGATCTCGCTGGCGATGGTGCGCATGCGCAGACCCTTCTTGATCTCCTCGGGCGTGAGCTTGCCGCCCTCGAGATACTTGTTCATCAGGTCCTCGTTGGCTTCAGCGGCGGCTTCCACCATCTTCTCGTGCCATTCCTGCACTGTATCCATCAGCTCAAGCGGGATGTCGCGGAACTCGAATTTGGTGCCTTGGGTGCTGTCGTCCCAATAGATGGCCTTCAGACGCACCAGATCGACGACGCCTGCGAACTTGTCCTCGGCGCCGATCGGAATCTGGATCACGACCGGGTTGCCCTGCAAGCGCTCGCGCACCTGGCGATAGACTTTGAAGAAGTCCGCGCCGACGCGGTCCATCTTGTTGACGAATGCCAGTCGCGGCACTTTGTATTTGTTCGCCTGCCGCCAGACGGTCTCGGATTGCGGCTGCACGCCGCCGACCGAGTCGTACACCATGCACGCTCCATCGAGCACGCGCATGGAACGCTCGACTTCGATGGTGAAATCCACGTGTCCCGGTGTGTCGATGATGTTGATGCGGTGCTCGGGATACGTGCCTTCCATCCCCTTCCAGAAGCAGGTGGTGGCAGCCGACGTGATGGTGATGCCGCGCTCGCGCTCCTGCTCCATCCAGTCCATCACCGCGGCGCCATCGTGCACCTCGCCCATCTTGTGCGACACCCCGGTGTAGAACAGGATGCGCTCGGTGGTCGTGGTTTTGCCCGCATCGATGTGGGCACTGATGCCGATGTTCCGGTAACGATCGATTGGTGTGTGACGTGCCACTTGAGATTTTTCCCGATCAGAACCGGTAATGCGAGAAGGCTTTGTTGGCCTCGGCCATGCGGTGCACTTCCTCGCGCTTCTTCATCGCACCACCGCGGCCTTCGGCGGCCTCCTGCAGCTCGTTGGCGAGCCGCGAGGCCATCGACTTCTCGGAACGCTTGCGCGCAGCGTCGCGCAGCCAGCGCATCGCCAGCGCGGTCCGGCGCACCGAACGCACTTCGACCGGAACCTGGTAGTTGGCCCCGCCGACCCGGCGGCTCTTGACCTCGACTACCGGACGAATGTTGGATAACGCCGTGGAGAACACCTCGAGCGGGTCCTTGTTTCCCTTCTTCGCGATCTGCTCGAGCGCGCCGTACACCATGCGCTCGGCGACCGACTTCTTGCCGCGGGTCATGACCACGTTCACGAACTTCGCCACGTCCTGGCTGATGTACTTGGGATCGGGGAGAACTTCGCGTTTGGGTATTTCTCTGCGTCTTGGCATGTGCGTCCTCTAAAGCTTGAGCGTTCTCAGGCCGCCTTCGGGCGCTTGGCGCCGTACTTCGAGCGGCCCTGCTTGCGATCCTTCACCCCCTGGGTATCCAGGCTGCCGCGCACCACGTGGTAGCGCACACCAGGCAGGTCTTTCACGCGGCCGCCGCGGATCAGCACCACCGAGTGCTCCTGCAGATTGTGACCCTCGCCGCCGATGTAGCCGATCACCTCGAAGCCGTTGGTCAGGCGTACCTTGGCGACCTTGCGCAAAGCCGAGTTCGGCTTTTTCGGCGTCGTGGTGTAGACGCGGGTACACACGCCGCGCTTCTGCGGGCAATTCTCCAAGGCCGGCACCTTGCTCTTCTGACGCCTGGCGGCGCGGGGCTTGCGCACCAGCTGATTAACTGTGGGCATGAACGCCTCTAAATGTGTTTGACTTAACGTAGTGACTTAATCGGGCGCGGGCGCATGCACACGTTTTTGCGCCCCGTCCCCTTTAGCGGCCGATGCTCATGCGGGCGCTCCGCGCCCCGCCGTGCGGGCCAAAATCCGTCGAGCGGAAACGGGCTCGGCGGCAACCGGGAAACTCCAGTCAATCGGGCTCCGCTTCCGGGGCCCGCAAAAAAAACTACAGGACGGCCAGCGCCGTCCCGATCGACCCTCTTGCCTTCACCTGCGGATACCGGGGACTTAAAGCCCGGGAACCGGGTAAAAAGACGCGAGATTTTAGGGCCCTACGAGGGGGGTGTCAAGCAAGTACGAATTCGCCCCCCCCGCGAGGGCGCCACCGTCGGCACCAAGGGTGCCGACGGTGGTGCACTACATTGCTCCATTATGCGACCTGCTCGTCCTGAGCCGACAACCCCGCTTCGGCCTCGACCAGGTCGGCACCGGCGGCTATATCTTCTCCCGCCTGCTGCTTGCGGCGGGTCTTGTGATATGCCAAACCGGTTCCGGCCGGGATCAGTCGACCGACGATGACGTTTTCCTTCAAGCCTCGCAGATCGTCGCGCTTGCCCATGATTGCAGCCTCGGTGAGCACCCGCGTGGTCTCCTGGAACGATGCCGCGAAGATGAACGAATCGGTTGACAACGATGCCTTGGTGATCCCAAGCAGCATGTAATCGAACGTCGCCGGCCGCTTGCCTTCGCGCTCGATCTGCTCGTTTTCCTCCAGCACCTCGGCACGCTCCACCTGCTCGCCGGGGATGAACTTAGTGTCACCCGCATCCGCGATCTGCACCCGGCGCAGCATCTGCCGCACGATCACTTCGATGTGCTTGTCATTGATCTTCACACCTTGCAATCGATAGACGTCCTGCACTTCATCGGTGATGTATCGCGCCAGCGCCTCGACGCCCAGCAGACGCAGGATGTCATGCGGATCGGCCGGTCCATCGACGATCATCTCGCCTTTGTTCACCACCTGGCCGTCGTGCGCCATCACGTGCTTGTCTTTGGGGATCAAGTACTCGTGCGCAACGCCGTCCAGATCGGTGATGACCAGACGCTGCTTGCCCTTCGTATCCTTACCGAACGACACCGTGCCGGTGATCTCGGCCAACAGGCCTGCATCCTTCGGCGAGCGCGCCTCGAACAGCTCCGCCATCCGCGGCAGATCGCCGGTGATGTCGCGCGTCTTGGACGTCTCTTGCGGGATGCGCGCCAGCATCTCACTGACGCTCACCTGCTGGCCATCCTTCACGGTGATGATCGAGTGGATCTGGAAGGTAATGTTGACCGGCAGATCCGTACCCGGAATCTTGATCTCCTTGCCGTTGGCATCGATCAGCTTGACGCTCGGACGCAGGCCCTTCGCCTGCGCGACGCCGCGCCGCTTCGGATCGATCACCACCAGGGTCGACAGACCGGTGACTTCATCGATCTGCTTCGCCACGGTCACGCCTTCCTCGACGTTCTCGAACTTGATGCGACCGGCGTACTCGGTGATGATCGGCCGGGTATGCGGATCCCAGGAGGCCAGTATCTTGCCCGCCTTGACCTGGGTACCGTCGGTCACAGTGAGTGTTGCACCGTAAGGCACCTTGTGGCGCTCGCGCTCGCGGCCGTTGTCGTCCACGATGGTGAGCTCACCGCTGCGGGAGATCGCTACCGGCTCCCCGCGCGGGTTGGTGACGTAACGCATCTGCGGCGAGAAGCGCACCGTGCCGTTCGATTTGCTCTCGAGCTGGCTCACCACCGCGGTACGCGAAGCCGCGCCACCGATGTGGAAGGTGCGCATCGTGAGCTGCGTGCCCGGCTCGCCGATCGACTGGGCGGCGATCACACCCACCGCTTCGCCGACGTTGACCAGCTGACCACGGCCGAGATCACGCCCATAGCACTTGGCGCACAAACCGTAGCGCGTATCGCAGGACAGCGGGGTGCGCACGCGTACTTCGTCGATGCCGAGCGCTTCGATCTGCTCGACTTCGTCTTCGTTGAGCAGCGTGCCGGCCGCGAATACCGTGCGACCGGTTTCCGGCTCGTTGACGTCATTCGCGCACACCCGCCCGAGCAAACGCTCGCGCAACGCCTCGACCACTTCGCCGCCTTCGATCAGCGCCTTCATCGGCACGCCGTTGCTGGTTCCGCAATCGTCCTTGGTCACCACCAGGTCCTGCGTAACGTCGACCAGACGCCGGGTGAGATAACCGGAGTTCGCCGTCTTCAGCGCCGTGTCCGCCAGGCCCTTACGAGCGCCGTGCGTGGAGATGAAGTACTGCAGCACGTTCAAGCCCTCGCGGAAATTCGCAGTGATCGGCGTCTCGATGATCGAGCCATCGGGCTTCGCCATCAAACCGCGCATCCCGGCGAGCTGGCGAATCTGTGCAGCCGAACCGCGCGCACCGGAGTCCGCCATCATGTAGATGGCATTGAACGACTCCTGGAACATGGGCGCGCCTTTCTTGTCCTTCATCGGCGTCCAGGCTTCCTTCCTGGTATCCCACTCCATCACCGGCTCGCTGCCCAGCCGATCCATCATCGCCTTGGCCACCATGTCGCCGGCGCGGCCCCAGATATCGACGACTTTGTTGTAGCGTTCACCCTGCGTAACCAGACCCGAGGTGTACTGCGACTCGATTTCCTGCACCTCTTTCTCGGCGTTGGAGATGATCTCGCCTTTTTCCGGCGGCACCTGCATGTCGTCCACCGCGATCGAGATGCCGGCACGCGTCGCGTAGCTGAAGCCCGTGTACATCAGCTTGTCGGCGAAGATCACCGTTTCGCGCAGACCGCAGCGGCGGAATGCGGCGTTGATCAGACGCGAGATCTCTTTCTTCTTGAGCGCCTTGTTGATCAACGGGAACGGCAGGCCGACCGGCAGAATCTCGGACAGCAGCGCGCGGCCGACCGTGGTGTCGTAACGCGTCCACTTCTCCTTCACCGAGCCGTCGCGGTCGCGTTCCAGCTCCTTGATGCGCACCTTCACGCGCGCCTGCAGCTCGACCTGACGGCTGTCGTAAGCACGCTGCACTTCGGCCACATCGATGCACGCCGTGCCCTCACCTTGCGCGCCGACTTTCTCGCGCGTGATGTAGTACAGGCCCAGCACGATGTCCTGCGACGGTACGATGATCGGATCGCCGTTGGCCGGGGACAGCACATTGTTTGAGGACAGCATCAGCGTGCGCGCTTCCATCTGCGCTTCCAGCGACAGCGGCACGTGCACCGCCATCTGGTCGCCGTCGAAGTCGGCGTTGAACGCGGCGCAGACCAGCGGATGCAGCTGGATCGCCTTGCCTTCGATCAGCACCGGCTCGAACGCCTGGATGCCGAGGCGGTGCAGCGTCGGCGCGCGGTTGAGCAGCACCGGATGCTCGCGGATCACCTCTTCCAGGATGTCCCACACCTCCGGCACTTCCTGTTCGACCAGGCGCTTCGCCGCTTTGATGGTCGTGGCGAGCCCCATCACTTCCAGCTTGTGGAAGATGAACGGCTTGAACAG
>JBGQKF010000300.1:0-5778 GCA_041499435.1 Gammaproteobacteria bacterium | reverse complement strand
CGCGGCCGATGTTGATGAACACCGCGCCCCGCTTCATGCGGGCGAAGAACGCGGCGTCGAACATTCCTCGCGTGGCCGGGGTTTCGGGCACGGTGACGATCACGAAGTCGCCGCGCGGCAAGGTGTCATTCATCCCTTCCGGACGCACCAGTTCGGCCACGCCCGGCGGCGGCGACGCCACTCGGGGATCGACTGCGATCACACGCATTCCGAACGCGGCGCACAGCCGCGCCGTCTCGGCGCCGATTCCGCCCACCCCCAGGATCACGGCCGTGCACTCGCGCAGGTAGAACGTCGGCGCGCCGCTCGTCCAATCGCGCCGCGCCTGCTGCGCAAAGTAGTGCGGCAACCCGCGGGCGAAGGCAAGCACGATCGCCAAGATATGCGCGCTGATGTGGTCGTTGAAGATTCCCCGGATATTGGTCACCACCACGTCGCTTGACACCAGCGCCGGGTGGTAGAAGCTCGGATCGGGACCCGCCTGCGGGCATTGGATCCAGCGCAGGCGCTTGCCCCGCGCGAACAGATCCGGCGGCAGATTGCCGAAGGCCGCGTCGGCGCTGGCAATGTGCAAATCGGCCTCGGCCCGGGTGCGCGCGAGCACGACCTCCACATCTGGCAGCATCTCCTTCAGTGCCGCCGGATAGCAGTCGGCGATCTGCGAGTCCGGATAACCCTCGTCGCGGTACAGCAGCAGCTTGTAGGACATGAGTACAAATCCTCCGCGGTAGGGGATACGACGCAACGTCAGCTGCCACCTTCTACTCCTGCTACTCCTGGCCCTGGCTGCACTGCTGCGTGGCGCAGCCATCGTCAACGTCCGCAGTCAGACCGGAACTATGATACCCGTCAGCCTTCCCAAGGGTTGATCACCTTGACACCACATCCACCAAAGTCCGAGACATTCCGGGTCGCGACCGCGGCGCCGGCCGATTGCGCAATCGCGGCGATCTGTGCGTCGAAATGCGAAATGGGATGTCCGGCACGGCGCCGCGCGGCGGCGATGCGTGCATAGGGAGACGTAGCGTCGCTCCCAAAGGGAAGAATGCGTCCGGCGAAGTCCTCGTTGAACATTGCCTGAGCAGCGGCCTCGAACGCGTTGCGTCGTTTGCCCGCGGAGAGCAGCATGATGCCATGCAGTATCTCGGCTTGGGTAATGCTCGTCGTGTAGAGGCTGGTTGCCGGTTGCGATGCTATCCAGCGCATTACGCTGTCGGCCGGAGTGGGCTTCATTAACTCGGACAGGACGTTGGTGTCGAGAACGATCACTTGCCGGGCTTAGGAGGTTCGCGCATTGGCTCCCGCACGGGCAATCGCAGTTCGACACCCCCTAGTGGTTCAAAACGCGCTCGGATTGCGTCAGCAAGATTGCGCGGCGCACCTGCCTGTTCCGCGAGAACAGCGCGCAGGATGTTTCGAGCCTCGTCTTCCATTGACCGTTTATGGTGCGCCGCGCGTACGCGCAGACGCGCTTTGGTCTGTTCGTCTAAATTGCGGATGGTGATGCTGGCCATGGCGGTGTGCCGGGAGCGGATGCAATCAATGATTGCATTGTATGCAGTGATGGCAATAGAGTCAAATCTGGGGCCAGTTGAGGCCCTCAGTGAGATAGAAACGTCGAGTAGGGGAGTTGGTGGGGACAGGACGAAACAACAGGGTACACGACTGAGCAAATGAGCGAAACGGTCTGCATCTCTAATGTCTGCATCTCTAATTTTGAATCAATCACTACGAACCGGGGGGGTTCGAATCCTGCCGGGCGCGCTGCGCTGTACACTGGCAATAGCAGCTTGCGGCCACTATGTATAGATGCGAGCTATGTATAGTTGCCGGAAGCTCGACCGTCGCGAGTACCGCCTGGTCTAGTGTGCGGCGAGGTAGGGCGACGGTGAACTAGACATAGTTCTGCCGGTGTTCTGAGTGGCGACCCCAGTGCACGAGATCCTGATGGACTCGACGCAACACCTTCGCCGCAGTATAGGACGCCTGGAACCCTGCACCAAGATGCGCCGCTATCGCCTGCGCGACTTCTTGATGCAGTTCCTTCGGGCGCTGCAACTATGTATACACCGCGCACGGCCCCTTTGCCTGCTTGCGCAGGGGCTTCGCTCGGTACGGTGCCGTCAACTATACATAGTTCACTTCTATACATAGGGTCGCTGCATTGTGTAGCTATACATTGCGGCCAGCTCCAGCCGTTCGCGCCCGCCAAAATTCACGCTTGCAATGACCGGTCTCAAGGTGCAGCAGACGTAGCTTGATGTCGCAAGCGTGGCGAGCGATCTCCAAAGCAGACCGTCAAAGATAGCCGGCTCAGCGTGCCCGCGTGCCGAAGGTTGTCACTTCGCCACCCAGTGAACTGCTATAGTGTTCGTTGTCGCATGTCGGTGCACACTCCCTAAGCAGGGTCGCACTCTGCGGACAATCGGAGAAGACTTTGGCGCGGTTCCTTGTTGCGGCGGCGATCGCATTCCCGCTCTGGCTTGGCACGCCTGGCCTCGCCCAGAGTGAAGGTCCGATTCGAATCGGCTTCTCCATCGCGCAGACGGGGCCGCTGAGCGCCGCCGGTAAATCGGGACTACTCGCGCTTCAGATTTGGCGCGATGCGGTCAATGCGCGCGGTGGCCTTCTTGGGCGTCTCGTTGAGCTGGTGGTATATGACGACCAGAGCAACCCGGCGATGATACCGAGCATCTACACCAAGCTCCTCGACATAGACAAAGTCGATCTCCTCGTTGGACCTTACGGGACCAACCAGACCGCTCCCGTTATTCCGCTGGTAAAACAACGGGACCTGCTCCTGATTGCGAACTTCGCGCTCGACGCGAACGCGGAGATTATGCACGACAAGTACTTCAACAACCTTCCCTTTGGATCAGCCAAACACATGGCTGCCCCCTTCCTCAGCCTGTGTAAAAAGCTTGGCGCCATGACAATCGCCATCGTCGCAACCGACTCGGAGTCGTCGCAGAACATGGCTGCCGGTATGCGCGCGGAGCTGAAGGGGCACGGGCTGCAAACGGTGTACGACCAGAGCTATCCACCTAACATTGTGGATTTCTCCTCTATCGTTCGCACCGTTCGGTCGAAGAGGCCCCAGGCGGTGTTCGTAGCTTCGTACCCGGCCGAATCAGTCGCGATCATCCGGGCGGTGAACGAATTGGGTATCGGAGACAGCGTGATGTTGTTCGGAGGCGGCATGGTTGGTCTTCAATACGCCAACGTACTGGAAGCGTTGGGGCCCTTGCTCAATGGCGTGGTGAACTACAACAGCTGGGTCCCTGAGCGGACCTTAGATTTCCCTGGGATGCGGGATTTCCTGACGCGATACCAAGCGCGCGCCAAACAGGCCGGCGTGGACCAGCTGGGCTTCTACCTGCCGCCGTTCGACTACGCGATCGGACAGATTCTCGAGCAAGCAGTCACCGCGACCAAAAGCCTGGACCACAAAGCCCTGGCGACATACCTCAGAGGGCACGAGATCAAGACCATAGTCGGAAACATTCGTTACGGTCCCACCGGAGAATGGGCCGACCCCAGAAACTTGTATGTGCAGTTCCAAGGGATCGCGGGTAAAAACCTGGATCAGTTCCGCAGCCCAGGCAGGCAGGTGATCGTCGCGCCAGACGCGTTCAAGACGGGAGACGTGCGTCCGTTCAATCAGAGGAATTGGTAAGCCCAGGTTGCTGTCATTGCCGGGCAGGAGCGCCACGGCTGGCGCCTTGTCGCCGCCACTTCAAGGAAATATTCGTCCTCACCTTGACGGCGCAGTAATTCACCACACGCGGATCTCATTCAGCGCCGCTTCCGCCTGCTCGAGCCAGGACCGCATTTCCAATTCGCGATACATCGTGGCGGCTGTCGTGCAGTGCTCTCGTGCTTGCTCGCGCTTGCTCGTCTGTTGGTACAGCTTGCCGAGGGCGAAGTGACATTGCGCGACAAGCGGGCGCATGCCTAGCTCGGCCGCGAGCGCGAGCGCCTGCCTGTACATGTTCCCGGCTTGGTCGGGGTCGGCGAGCGCACGGGCATGGATGTCGCCGAATAGTTTGAGGCCCCAGGCTTCCCAGCCCTTCGCCTGATGGGCGCGCGCCCATGCCACCGCATGTTCGGTCTGTTCCCGCGCCTCGGCGACCCGTCCGAGGACGAGATAAGCCTCAGCCAGGAACGTGATGAACAACGGACGGTAGCTCAGTAATCTCATCGCCGTGCACGCTTCGACGGCCTCCTCGAGCAAGGGCACTGCCCCGGCCGCGCGCCCGGACCACAGATAGGCGGAGCCTAGCGACGCCGCAACCAGCGGCAGCAAGATACGAAACTCCATCTCCCGGCAGACCGCCAAGCCCGGCTCGAGCACCCGGGTTGCCGCTGCAAAGTCCGCATGGCGCAGATGAACGTAGCCGAGGCCAAAGCGGGCTGAAACCTCGCTGTAGGGATGGCTAGCGGTGCGAGCGATGCGCAGGCCCTCCTCCGCGGCGGCGATGGCCTGCGCAAACTCTCCTAGCTCGGCTAGGACCCCCGCCAAGACATAACGGGCGAGCACCCCCGGCAGTGTTGTCAGCCCGAAGCGCTCGCCGAGCAGCTCGCCCTTGATCAGGGCGATCGACGCGCGCAAGCGTTCGGTCGATCTGCATAACTCGCCGCCTAGCCAGAACGCCAGGCCCAGATGCAAGTTCGAGACGATTCGCAGCACCAGGTCGTCGAGCCCCTGCGCCATGGCGCACGCGCTCTTTGCCGTTTCGATTGCAGAAGCGTGCTCACCGAGCATGCTCTGCACCTGAGCCTGGTACGCAAGTGCCCACCCGAGCCGCCTCTGATCCCCGAGTGTCTCCGACAACGCGCGCCCGTCATTCACCACCTCACTCAGCCGCTCGAGCTCGGCGAGCGGCAACAGGGCATTCCGCTGTTCGAAGCACAAGTCGATGCGCTGCTCGGTCCGCTCCCGGCTCTCAGGCATTTCTTGGACGGCGACCCGCGCCTGCTCGAAGTAAGCGAGCGCCTCGCGAGCGGCCGAGCGGTCGAGCGCCCGAGCTCCGGCCTGCCGGCCATAGCCAACCGCCCTATCCCATAGCTCGCCGCGCAGCGCGTGGTGAAAGAGGCGCTCGACGTGTTCGCTTAGCCGGTCCGCATAGATCCCCTCTGTTGCAGCGACGATCTGCGCGTGTAGCTGGCGCCGCCGCTCATGTAGCAAGCTACCGTAGCTCACCTCGTGGGTCAGCGCGTGCTTGAAGCTGTGCTCCAGGTCAGGGAAGAGCTGCGCCTCGTAGAGGAACTCGGCTTCCTGCAGATGCGTGAGCGCATGCCGCAACGACTCCTCTGGTTGCTCCGCGATTACCCTCAGCAGGGCGTAGGGCACGTCCTTGCCGATCACTGAGGCCGCCTGCAGCAGCAGCTTCTCCTCTGGCGGCAGCCGATCGATGCGCGCCGCGAGAATCGACTGCACCGTGGCTGGAATCTGCAGCGTCTCCACCGGCCGTGTGAGTCGGTATGCTCCGCGTTCGCCAACAAGCATTCCCGTCTCCACCAGTGCCCTGACCGTCTCCTCCAGGAAAAACGGGTTGCCGCGCTTGACCAGCATCTGTGTGAGTGGCGCGAGTTCAGGGTCCGGACCGAGCAGTGCCGCCAGCAGCTCTTGCGCGCTCTGCGCAGGCAGGCTGTCGAGCCGCAGCTGGGAGTATGCTGTCTTGCTGCCCCAGCGGTGCTCGTACTCGGGGCGATAGTTCACCAGCAGCAGAAGGCGGGCGGACCCGACGCTTTCCACGAGACTATCCAACAGGGCTT
>JBGQKF010000299.1:0-5832 GCA_041499435.1 Gammaproteobacteria bacterium | reverse complement strand
TCCACAGTCCGGCGCAACCGGGGCTGATGCGCGCATCGGGCGCAACGCACGTCATTTCGGTGAACAGCAAACCGGCACCGCCCAGCGCCCGGGCACCTAAATGCACCAGATAAAAATCGTCGGGCACACCATCGCGGCACGAGTACATCGCCATGGGGGATACAACCACACGATTCTTCACAGTGAGATCGCGCAGCCGAAACGGAGTGAACATGGGCGGCACGGGCTTCCCCGGCAACCCGCTCTTTTGCGCGACCCACGCTTCCACGCGCGCAACGTAGCGGCTGTCGCGCAGGCGCAGGTTCTCATGCCCGATACGCTGGCTGCCGGTGAGCAGCGTGTACGAGAACTGCACCGGGTCGAGGTGCACGTAGCGCGCCACGTTCTCGAACCATTCCATGCGATTGCGGGCTGCGCTCTGCAGGCGCAAGGCTTCGACGCTGCGCTCCTGCTGATACAGCTCCAGGGCGGATTCGACGTCGGGCTGCTCGGTCAAGATGCGCGACAACGCGATCGCGTCTTCCATCGCGAGCTTGGTGCCCGAGCCGATGGAGAAGTGAGCGGTGTGGGCAGCATCGCCGATCAGCACGATGTTGCGGTGATGCCAGCGCTGGCACAGGACGCGGTTGAAATTGAGCCACGCCGAGCCGCGCAGATGACGTGCGTTGCTCATCAGGTGATGGCCGTCGAGGTACTTGCCGAAGATGCGCTCACAGAAGGCGATGGAACCGGCCTGATCGAGGCTTTCCAGCCCGGCTGCGCGCCACGTTTCCTCGCGCGTTTCCACGATGAAGGTGCTGGTGTCGTGATCGAAGCGATAGGCGTGGAGCTGGAACCAGCCCCATGGCGTCTCTTCGAACGCGAAGGTGAATGCATCGAGCCGGCGGTGCGAGCCCAGCCAGATGTAGCGGCACTTGCGCACATCGATGTCGGGCTTGAAGTGCTCGGCGTACTGACGGCGCATCGTGCTGTTGACGCCGTCGGCCGCGACGATGAGATCGGCGTCCGCGAGTTGCGTGCTTCCGGTCACGTCCGCTTCGAACACCTGGCTCACGCCGAGCGCTGCCGCGCGGGCCTGGAGAATGTTCAGCAGCTTCCTGCGCCCGATGCCGCAGAAGCCGTGCCCGCTGGAAGTGATCCGGGTCCCCTTGAAGAAGACGTCGATGTCGTCCCAGTGGTGGAAGTTGCGCAGGATTTCAGCGTGCGTGTCGCGATCGGCTTGGGCGAAGTTGCCGAGCGTAGCGTCGGAGAACACCACACCCCAGCCGAACGTATCGTCGGGCCGGTTGCGCTCGAACACGGTGAGGTCGTATCCGGGGTGCGCCTGCTTCATGAGGATGGCGAAGTAGAGGCCCGCCGGCCCACCTCCGACGCAAACGATCTTCATGCGCGCAGCGTAGAGTGGTTCATATCGTGATTTATAAGGTATCAATGTTTTAGGTGTCAAGTGTTTCCTGAAGGCGACCGGATAGCGTAGGATGGACACATCGGGAGGGAACCGTAACCTTCTTCCTTTCGTGGCCCTTTGTTGGCGCGCCGGGCGATGGTCATACTGTCGCATCGTGGAGTCGGGTGAAGCGTGACCGACGAGAGCTTCGCGAGGGTGACCCTTGACTCTTCTATAGGAGGGGACCATGGCAGGCGAATTTCCCGCGACCTTTGCCACCAATCCAGTGCAGAAGCTGGGTGATATGCAGCTCAACATCAATCTGCCCGATGCGCCCATCACCAGCGAAGGCGCCTATACAGTGGAGTTCTCCGCTGGAAAGTCCATTGCTTTGCCGTTGATCGGACAGGTCGGTCAGATCAAGAAGATGGGGTTCAAGGAAGACGCCGCCATGGGCTCGACCTCGGCTAAGTGCAATATGACGAAGGACTACTCCGTGGAGGACGTGTACGTTCTCGACTGGAAGGCGGACAAGATTTACTACACTCGACTCGGTAACCAGGCGAAGTACTTTGCGACCGCGCGGGTCAACGGCTGTGGCGTAATCATCGGAGGGGATCGAAAATCTCCCACGGTCGTCCATGCCAACATCTCGCCTGATTCCGTATACCCCGAGAACGAAGCGGCTTACACGGCCTGGTCGGAAGCAAAGGACAAGGCAGAGCATCAGACGCAGCTCAATACCAGAGAAAAGCACGACGCCTGGAACCGCTACTACAACAACCTCGCCATGACGCTGCGCAAAGACAACCGGATATCCAACGACACCATCAGCGTGGTGGATCCGCGGATTTATCAAGCCGATGGCTCCTACGGAAGGATCTTCGGGGTGCGAGCGGACAATGGCGATTGGACGTTCTATCTCAATCGAGATAAGGGAACGCAGCAGGCTATCACGCAGGAGATCTGGCCCAAGATGTTCTGAGGCGACCGGGTTGTGTCGGGTGGACAATGGGAAGAGTGAAGTCGGTGCAGTGGGATAGGTGTGTTGCCCCCTCTCCCCGACCCTCTCCCACAAGGGGAGGGAGACATAGTGAATCCGTGAGCCCCTTCTCTCCCGAAGGGGAAAGGTGGTAAGGCCGTTTTGAGTACCCTCTCCCTGCTGTGGGAGAGGGCATGGGAGAGGGGGGCCTTAACGGGCGCGAACGCGCCCACCCTTCACTCATTCACTCCTTCACTCATTCACCTTTTAGGGCCGACCGGCCCATATTGCAGCCCGCGCGGCCCAGTGGTACCTTGTCCAGTCGCTCATCGCACGGAGGTGCTTCGCATATGGTTACTGCTATCGTGCTGTTGAATGTGGCGCGTGCGCGTGTGGTCGAGGTGGCTGAAAAGCTGGCAGCCATCGAGGGTATCTCGGAGGTGTACTCGGTCGCAGGACGCTTCGATCTCGTGGCGATGGTCCGTGTCAACACCAATGAAGCGCTCGCCGATATCGTCACTACCAAGATGCACAAGATCGATGGGATCGAGGCGACCGAAACGCTGATCGCGTTCCGCGCCTATTCGCGCCACGATCTCGAAGGGGTATTCTCCATTGGCATGAAATGACCACGCAGGCGCGTTGCAGGCGCCCCTGAAGATCGCAGTCCCTTCAGCCCTGCACCCCGTCGCACCGCTGGCGCTCGGCCGGTTCCACGGCATCTTTACGCGCAGGCGGCTCGCTCCCTTGTCTGCAGTCCTAGCGCGCCGTCCCGGGTCGATCTGGCCCACCTTTCGACGGCGTTTCATACAGCGCCTTCGCGTCGCCGTAGAACTCCGCGCGCGCATCTGAACGGGTGTAGAACATGTGTCCGCCGGAATAGACGGAAAGCCGCAGGTTGGGGAAGATTTCCTCCTCGAGCTCCAGCCGCTCGACCACGTACTTGGATGCGAAGTACGGGGTGGCGAGATCGAAATAGCCATGCGCGACCAGGACCTTCAGCTTCGGGTTCAGCGACAGCGCGCTGCGCAGCCGCGCTCCCATGCCAGGCAGGTCACCGAGGCCCGCTTCGGCCCAGTTCCAGGCTTGCAACACATCGGGATTCATGAGCTCGTAACGCAGATCGGTCTTGTAGTCGAGTTCGTCGCGCAGGTATGCGTTGAAACTCGATACGACGGGGGCGACGAGCGTATCTATGCTCGGGTCGCGCGAGGAATAGGCCGCGCTGAAGGGATCGGGATCCGGGGCGCTCACCGAGCCGTCGTAGATCCCCACCACGCGCCCGTGATCCTTCAGGAGATGCTTGGCAAAGACCTCCGCTGGGATGCGTCCACGGTGGCGTTGCACTTCGTCGATGTCCAACCCGGTCATGGCGGCGAGGCGAGCGAGAACCTCCGACCTGCTGGGGCCGCCGCTCGCCAGCGCGAGCAACAGATCAGTCCGGCTGAAGGCTTCCGCTTGCTCGGCAACCTGCTTCAGGTTCATGTTGCCGGCCCCGCGATATCGGCCGTGATAGAAGGCCGTGGCGGCGTAGGACGGCACGAACGTAACCCAGGGCATCAGGTTCAGGTAGTCGCTGCCCAGGTTGAGCGTGTACTCGATCACCGGCGAGATCAGGATCGCGCCGCTGAGTTAGATACCCCCCTGGACAGGCAAGACCTCCACGAGCGCTGCGGCGCGGAAACCGCCATAGCTCTCGCCCGCCAGATATTTCGGAGATGACCAGCGGTCGTTGCGGGTAAGGTAGAGGCGGATGAATTCGGCGAGGGAGCGCAGATCGCTCTTGATGCCCCAAAACGGACGCGCGTCTCCGCCCGAGCCTGCCTCCGCCGTCGCGACGGCGCGGCTGAATCCCGTACCCACCGGATCCACGAAGACGAGATCGGTGAAGCGCAGCCAGGTCTGCGCGTTGTCCACCAGACGAGCAGGCGGTTCGGGGATCGCGCCCTCGTCGCCCAGAAGCAGTCGCCTGGGGCCGAGCGCGCCAACATGCAGCCACGCCGCGCTCGACCCCGGGCCGCCGTTGAACACGAACGTAATCGGGCGCGTGGCCACATCCTCGTCGTCCTTGTGGTAGCCGACGTAGAACACGTTGGCCTCGGCGTCGGTCTTGGGGAGCCGCACCCGCATCGTGCCGGCAGTAGCCGTGTAGCCGAGCTGAATGCCGTCGATGGCGATGGCATGCCGCGTCTGCACCGTTGGATCGAGGGAAGTGGCCTCGGCAGCAGGAACCACTGCCCCGGCCGCGGCTGCAGTCTGCACAAGAGGCCCCGTCGGGCATACGGCGAACGCGATGGCGGCCACGACGCACATACGCAAATGACGCGTTTCTTTTCTCATAGGTCGCTCCTTGTCGCAGGGAGTGACGATACACCCACAACGTTGCATAGGCACGCGAGAATGGGACTAAACTGATCTTTTCGGTGCTTCCCAAATCCCGGCATGAAGTGCCCGCGCTGCCAGCACGAAAACCTACCAGAGGCGCGGTTCTGCGAAGCGTGCGCGGCATCGCTCGGGCGCACGTGCTCGAATTGCGGCGCCTCCCTGCGAGACACCGCAAAGTTCTGTCCGACGTGTGCTCACCCTGTCGCCCCCTCAGCGGGCACGCTCGCACGCTTCGGCTCGCCTGAAAGCTACACGCCAAAGCATCTGGCCGACCGCATTCTGCTGTCCAAGGAAGCGCTGCTTGGCGAGCGCAAGCAGGTCACGGTGCTGTTCGCCGACCTCAAGGGCTCGATGGAGCTGCTCGCCGACCGCGACCCCGAGGAGGCCCGCAAGCTGCTCGACCCGGTACTCGAGCAGATGATGGAGGCCGTGCACCGCTATGAAGGAACCGTCAATCAGGTGATGGGTGACGGCATCATGGCCCTGTTCGGCGCCCCGCTCGCCCAGGAAGACCACGCGGTGCGCGCCTGCTATGCAGCCCTACGTATGCAGGAGTCGGTGAAGCGCTATGCCAACGAGGTGTTCCGCACTCAGGGCCTGACGGTACGCATCCGCGTAGGCATCAATTCGGGTGAAGTCGTGGTGCGCTCGATTGGCAGCGACCTGCGTATGGACTACACAGCGGTCGGACAGACGACGCACCTTGCGGCCCGCATGGAACAGCTGGCCGATCCTGGCAGCACGTTGATCACGGCCGAAACGCTGCATCTGACCGAGGGCTTCGTACAGGTCAACGCGCGCGGTGCGGCGTCGGTGAAGGGCTTGAGCGAGCCCGTCGAAGTCTTTGAGCTGATCGGTGCGGGGTCGGCCCGTACGCGCTTGCAGGCGGCTGCGGCACGTGGTTTGACGCGGTTCGTGGGACGCAGCGCCGAGCTTGCGCAGATGTTCTCCGCGCTCGACCGCTCGCACGCTGGACAAGGGCAGGTCGTTGACCTCTTGGGCGAGCCTGGAGTTGGAAAGTTGGTTGTTGTCTGTTAAATTACACGATCGTATTGGTATCTTGAGTTGCTGTTGCAGG
>JBGQKF010000298.1:0-5845 GCA_041499435.1 Gammaproteobacteria bacterium | reverse complement strand
TGCGCGAGATGGGCGCTTATTTGCAAAGCGTGCCCGAGGTCACCGACTACGAAGCCTACGTGGGCACCGCCAGTCCGATCAACTTCAACGGGCTGGTGCGGCAATATTATCTGCGCGAGAGTCCGGAGCTCGCCGACATTCAGGTCAACCTCGTCGATAAGCATCACCGCGGCCGCAAGAGCCATGAGATCGCCAGCGCCGTGCGTCCGGCGCTGGAGAAGATCGGACGTAGCTTCGGTGCCGACGTCGCCGTCGTCGAAGTGCCGCCAGGACCACCCGTGCTTGCTCCGATCGTCGCCGAGATTTATGGACCCGACTATGCCGGACAGCTTGCCGTTGCCAAACGCGTCCGCGCGCAGTTCGCTCTCACCCCGGACGTCGTAAGCATCGGCGACACGGTGGACGACAATGCCCCGCGCATCATCATCAGAGTCTTGCAGAACAAAGCGGCACTCGCCGGGGTATCGCAGAAGGATATCGTCGACACGATGCGCATGGGCTTGTCCGGCGAGTACGTGACGCCCATTCACTCCGGCGAAGCGAAATACGAGATCCCGGTGCGCATCGCATTGCCTCCCGAGCGCCAGGCCAAGATCGATGAAGTGCTCAGGTTGACGGTGCGCGGCGCATCCGGCCAGGCGGTTCCTTTGTCCGAGATGGTGCAAGCCATGCCGGCCCAGCGCGAGAAGACCGTCTACCACAAGGATCTGCTGCCGGTGGCTTACGTGCTGGGCGACATGGCTGGAGATCTCGACAGCCCGCTCTATGGCATGTTCCAGATGCGCAGCCGCGTGAGCGGCATGAGCCTGCCCGAAGGCGGCAAGCTGAGCGAGTACTTCATCAGCCAGCCGCAGGACCGCTATCGCGGCTATTCCTTCAAATGGGACGGTGAATGGCAGGTGACCTATGAGACGTTCCGCGACATGGGTCTCGCCTATGCCGTGGGGCTGATCCTGATCTATCTGCTGGTGGTGGCGCAATTCCGCTCGTATCTCACGCCGCTCATCATCATGGCACCGATTCCGCTCACCATCATCGGCGTGATGCCCGGCCATGCGCTGCTGCGCACGCAGTTCACCGCGACTTCCATGATCGGCATGATCGCGCTTGCCGGCATCATCGTGCGCAACTCCATCCTGCTGGTCGATTTCATCAATCAGGAGCTGGCCGCGGGCAGACGGATCGAGCAGGCGGTGATCGATGCAGCCGCCGCGCGCGCGAAGCCGATCGCGTTGACCGGCGTAGCCGCGATGCTGGGCGCCCTGTTCATTCTCGACGACCCGATATTCAATGGCCTGGCGGTCTCCTTGATCTTTGGCATTCTGGTGTCGACGTTGCTGACGCTCATCGTCATACCGGTCCTGTACTACGCTGCTTCGCTTCGCCAAGGTAGAAGCAATCGCGGCCTCACAACCATCGCTGCGCCATCGCACGCTTCGCACCTCGCGTGACCTAGGTCACCGAGTTTTCTGCACACCTGTCGTATCTTTGGCATGGGTAGAGCAACCCCAACCGCTAACATCGCGTCGAGGAGTCAAGCATGAGTATCGAACGCATGATCCGCATCATCGCCGGTTCTTTCATTCTCATCTCACTTGCGTTGGGCGTACCCGGCAGCCCGCTGTTCGTCAATCAGCACTGGCTATGGTTTACCGCTTTCGTAGGGGCTAATCTGCTGCAAAGCGGCTTCACACGCTTCTGCTTGATGGAGATCCTTCTGAAGAAGGCCGGCATGGCCGCGGCGTAACCTGCGCTCGTTCGTCCTGTCGGCACACTGTTGCCGACGTTGGTTACCCGATGCGAGCCCTAAACGCTGTTGCGTTGTCCACGGGCCCCATCGCATCCGCCGGAAGACGCTGAGGCACGATAGCGGGCTTCAGTGTCGCGCTTGCGCGGCAAGCTGGCGGTTCACCAGATCCAGTTCGGATCCGCGCTCGTGATGCGACGCGGAGACGCAATTGATCTCGGCCAGTTGGTTGAAATCCCCAATTGATTGGCGGCTCTTGGTTCAAATCCACCACGCAAGTTAACCAGGGGGAGCGGTAAAATATGTTGTGGCAGGGGGGGCCTCCCGACCTCACCCCCGGGGCATAGCTCGTGCTTAGACTGGTCGGCGCCAATCGAAGCGCACTCGAGTTTTCTTCCATGCAAAAGCAACTAGATGTCGTTCGTTAGCTTCGTCCTCAGGCGGCCCTACACGGTGGTGGCCGTGCTGATCCTCATCTGCCTGCTCGGTGCCGGCGCTGCCATGCGCATGCCGGTCGACATCTTTCCGGAAATCGACATCCCGGTGGTCAGCGTCGTGTGGACTTACAACGGCATGAGTCCGCAGGACATCCAGAATCGCATCCTCACGCTGCACGAGCGTCAAATGGCATCGCTGGTGGATGACATCTCCAGGATCGAAGCCACCAGCTATCAGGGTGTTGGCGTCATCAAGGTCTACCTGCACGAGGGGGCCGACGTCACGCGTGCCGTGTCGCAATTGGCCAGCAGCGCACTGGTGGTGCTGAAGTACATGCCTCGCAACATCACACCGCCGCTGGTCCTGCGCTATAGCGCCACCGACGTTCCGATTATTCAGCTCAGCCTGTCGAGCAAGACGCTGCCGGACACCAAGCTGAACGACCTGGGCCAGAACATTATCCGGCCCAGCCTGGCGGTGGTGCACGGCGCGGAGATTCCCTATCCCTATGGCGGCAAACCGCGCGTCATCATGGCTGATCTCGATCAGCGGGCCTTGCAGTCACGCGGGCTATCCCCTGCGGACATCAGTCAGGCTCTGGAGCGCCAGAACGTGATCCTGCCGGCGGGCGATGTGAAGATCGGGTCCAAGGACTACACGCTTTCGCTCAACAACAGCCCCGATGCGATCGAGGCGATCAACGGATTCCCAATCAAGATAGTCGAGGGCAGAACGGTGTTCATGCACGATGTCGCGCACGTGCACGACGGCTTCCAGGTCCAGACCAACTCTGTCTCGGTCGACGGCACGCCGGGTGCGCTGATGAGCATCCGCAAAACCGGCGGCGTGTCTACCCTGGCGGTGATCGACGGCGTGAAAAAAGCGCTGCCCGAGATTCAGAGGCTGATTCCGCGCGACGTTTCGATCAAGCCGATCTTCGACCAGTCGGTGTTCGTAAGGGCTTCACTGAACAGCGTCCTGATGGGCGGATTGATGGCGGCTGGATTGACTGCGCTCATGATTCTGCTGTTTCTGGGCGACTGGCGGCTCACGTTGATCATTCTCGCTGCGATCCCGCTGTCCATTGTGACCGCGGTGCTGGTGATGTACCTGGGCGGCCAGACGCTCAATACGATGACGCTCGGCGGCTTTGCGCTCGCGGTCGGCATCCTGGTGGATAACGGGACGGTCGTCATCGAGAACATCGAACGCCATGTCGGACTGGGAGAATCGCTCGAAACGGCGATCGTGCACGGCGCAGGCGAGGTCGGCGTGCCGACATTCCTGTCCACGTTGTGCATCTGCATCGTGTTCGTTCCGGTGTTCTTGTTGCAGGGCACGGCCAAATACTTGTTCTCGCCGCTGTCAGTATCGGTGTGCGTTTCGCTGGTCGCCAGCCTGGCGTTGTCCTTCACCCTCGTGCCGGTGCTGTTCAAATACCTTCTGCGCCCGTCCGCGGACCGATTTGGTCACGGGGTAGTCGTGCCACGGACGGCCGGGAAATGGAAGACCCCGTTCATCGCGGTTCACCGCGGGTTCGAGCGCGGTTTTCAGTCGTTTCGCGAAGGCTACCGCAACGCGCTGGCCTGGGTGATGTCGCAATCGATCTTGACGATCGGGTTCTTTGTCCTGCTGATGGCGGTCTCGCTGCTTTTGTTTCCACAACTGGGCAGGGACTTCTTCCCGGATGTGGATGCCGGTCAAATGCGCCTGCATGTGCGCTCACCGCCGGGAACGCGGATCGAGCAGACTCAGGAGAACTTTGCCGAAGTGGAGGCGGCGATCCGGAAAATCGTCGGCAATGATCAGATCGATGTGATCCTGGACAACATCGGCCTGCCGTATAGCGGCATCAACATCGCCTTAAGCGATTCCGCAACCGTCGGACCGATGGACGGCGAGATTCTGGTGTCCCTCAAGGCGAAGCATTCGGCTACAGCGCAACTGGTGGCCGAGCTGCGGCGCGAGCTCCCTCACCAATTTGCGCAGCTCCAGTTCTTTTTTCAACCCGCCGACATCGTGGATCAGGTGCTCAACTTCGGCCAGCCCGCCCCGATCGACATCCGGGTCTCGGGCCCGGACAACAGCGACAGCTACGCGTTAGCCGTCAAGCTCGCAGCCGCGCTGCAGAAGGTACCCGGAATCGTGGACTCTCATGTCTTCCAGGTGCCCGACGCACCGGCGCTGACGGTCGACGTCGATCGTGCGCTCGCAGGCGAGCTCGGCACATCGCAGCAAGTCACCGCCAACAACATCCTGGTGACGACGAATTCGAGTGCGCAGACCGCGCCCAACTTCTGGGTCGACCCGCGCAACGGCGTGAGCTACCCGCTGGTGGTCCAGTTGCCGACCTACCGGATCGATTCCGCGCAGGATCTATGGACGATGCCGGTGACCGCGGGCGGCGCAAACGATCAGCGACAGCTGCTGATGAACATTTCCACGTTCGGCCGCACTCGCGTGCCGATGGTCACCTCGCAGCTCAACATCCGGCCGGTGTTCGATGTTCATGCCAATGTGCAAGGTCGCGATCTCGCTTCGGCGGCTGCGCAGATCGACCAGGTGATCGCGGCCAATCCACCCGAGGCCTCCCAGGCGATCTCAGTAAAGTTGAGCGGACAGATCGACACTATGCGTGAGAGCTACACGGGGCTCTTCTCCGGTATCGCGTTTGCGGTCGTGCTGGTCTATTTGTTCCTGGTCATCAACTTCCAGAGCTGGATCGATCCGCTGATCGTGTTGATGGCCGTCCCGTTTGCCCTGGGCGGCGTCATGTGGATGCTGTTCCTGACGCAGACCCACCTGAGCGTGCCGGCGCTGATGGGAACGCTGATGTGCATCGGGCTCACCACAGCAAACAGTATCCTAGTGGTGACGTTCGCCAATCAGCGCATGGACGCCGGAGACGACTCCTTCGTGGCTGCGGTCACGGCCGGATACACACGTTTGCGTCCGGTGCTCATGACCGCCGGGGCTATGATTCTAGGGATGATTCCGATGGCCCTGGGTGTTGGCGAAGGTGGGGAGCAGAACGCACCGCTCGCGCGCGCGGTCATAGGGGGGTTGCTGTTCGCTACGTTTGCAACACTGGTCTTTGTGCCCACCATGTACCGCCTGCTGCGCGGTCGGACCCAAGCTGGATCGTATGCTTCGTCGTCAAGGGATTCCCATGCGACCGGATGATCGTTCTCAATACCACGATCCTGTGGCGCCTGGGCCAAGCTTCGTGCCTGGGGCCCATTCCGAGGACTCGGAGCAGCATACCGTGCCGACCACGTTCCGGCCCGGCACGGGACGCACGATAAAAATATCCGCGGCGATCTTCGTGGCCGTGCTGCTGGTGGGGTTTCTAGTGGTGCATTTTCTGAGATCGTCGGACAGCAGCGAGCTCTCTAGGGGGTCAACCGCGGCAGCCTCGGTCAAAGCGCGCGTCGATGTCATAACCGTCAGTGCGTCGCCGGCGACGCGCCCTCTCACCCTGCCCGGCGAAACGGCTGCCTGGTACGAGAGCACCATCTATGCGCGAGTCAACGGCTATGTCGCAAAGTGGTCTGCCGACATCGGCGACCACGTGCAGCAGGGTCAAACCCTGGCGCTGCTCGAGACGCCTGAGCTCGATGCCGACCTCAATGCGGCTCGCGCGGAGCTCACTGCTGCGCA
>JBGQKF010000297.1:0-5845 GCA_041499435.1 Gammaproteobacteria bacterium | reverse complement strand
GGTACTCGACACCTTGGGGTCGGCGAAGAACCCTCTCAACATCATTATCCTGGACGCGTGTCGCAGTAATCCTTTTCCGCGTAGTTCGCGGGGCGCCGAGATGGGACTGGCCAGTATGGACGCTCCAGTCGGTGCGCTCATTGCGTTCGCTACAGGACCGAGCGCGGTGGCACTCGACGGCCAGGGCAAGAACGGACTCTATACAGAACATCTGCTGAAGTACATCACGCAACCGGGACTCAGGGTAGAAGACGTGTTCAAACGTGTGCGGATGGACGTCCGGCAAGCGACCAACAACGCCCAGATCCCTTGGGAGAGCACTTCACTCGAAGGGGACTTCTACTTCGTGCCGGCTGGCCCCACACAGACTTCTAAAGGGAAGCTGCAACCGGTCGACGACAAGACGCTATCGCTGGAATTCTGGAGCGCAATCAAGAGCAGCAGCAACGCTTACGACTATCAGGCGTATCTCAGTCGCTTCCCGACCGGTGAGTTTGCGCCTCTGGCGCGGCAACGAGCCGCAGATCTGTCCAAGCCGCCACCCGCGAAGGAAGTGAAAACCGCGACGAACTTTTCCTTCTCACGAGCTGAGGAGGAGGCAGCGCGCGAATGGAGTAAGAGCCACCCTGATAACAGCGGTGTCGTATGCAGCTCGTCCCGGAAAAGCGTTCCGATCCAGGCGCAGATCGACGAGCGGCTGCTGAGCGGTATGAGCAATGTGGGGGGCCTGGCGGCTGAAGCCATCATTACCAAGCTGCGCGCGGCCGGTCTCAACATCGTTACTTCAGCGGGAGCGAAGTATGTGCTGAAAGGCACTGTCGTCTCTCAGGCCAACCCTAACCGCAGGCTGGCCTTGAATGACGTCTCGCTCAACGCCACCGTGACCCTCTCCGATGCGTCCGGCACCCCGTTGTCGAGCGCACTTCACCGGGAGGAGTCGTACGCAGGCAATGACGTTTACTCGGTCTATGCCGGTCTGGTGAGCTCGCAGGCGGCGAAGATCGCTGACCAGATCCTCCGCTCCGACTTTTGCCGGGCGGGATGAAATGGACGCAATCTCCGTAGGAATCGGAGTGGGCGGCCGGTATCGGGCAAGTGATCACGAATGATTTGATGGTAAGGACCAGAGAGCAAGTGAAACAACCCTAGCGCGACATGAAAGGAGGATCAAATGGAAGCTATCTTGGGGTACCTCACGATCCTTCCCATGCTCTATAAGGGTGACCTGGCAGCGCAAGGGTAAACTATGCAGGTTGGCACCACGCGTTGCGCTGAGGGCGGATTGAGAGCGTGCGCGTGGTGTACCAGCCTGGATAATTCATGAAGACGCCCCCGTTTGCAGATGTTTGCTCGGTTATTGGAGCGGTTGCGCTCCTCGCAACGATATACCTTGCAGGGTGTAAGCCGTCGGAGAAATCCCCGGGTGCCAAGCCTAATGCACTATCCGGCGCACCGCTAAGAGTGGTGTACGATAAAGGCATGAAGGTCACTAAGGAGGTCGAGGGCTTCAGGGGTTCCCTATACAACGATGCTGCCCGGAATTGCAGTATCGGCTATGGCCACAAGATAAAGAAAAATCCCTGCGATGGGAGCGAGCCCCCGGAATTCCACCGCGGCATTACGGAGCCGAAGGCGGGAGGGTTACTGACCCAGGACATGGAGGCTGCACGCATGTCGGTCATGACCGGGGCGAGTGTGAAGCTGAGCGACGGGCAATACGCCGCTTTGTGCGATTTCACGTACAACGTTGGCGCCGCGAATTTCAAGGGTTCCACGCTGCTCAAATTGATCAATCAGGGAGATTTCGACAAGGTACCTGCGCAATTTCGCCGCTGGGTGGTGGCATCTGGCCGGGAGGTGGATGGCCTGAGGGCGCGCCGAGAGCGGGAGATCGAATTGTTCTTCGACGGAATGGCGATACCGCGTGCCGCGCCATCTCCGGATGAAGACCTGTCGCCGATCGACATTGGGAAGGGAGAGTGAACCGGTACCCGGTGAGTACCTTCGTCGGCGCGCGAGTCGGTGTTACGGCAATGCCGCTGCAAGATCGAAAGAATGCCTCTTACGGACCACTATGCGCCAGGCATTCCGCGGACTCGGTTATGCGCGCATCGGTTACCTGGCCGTTGGCAATCATGAACACCAAGTTGCAAGGGATGCTCGTCGAGCGCCACGCATATCCAAAGATATCGGGCACACCATAAGAATCGATGAGCTTTTGGGCTGGGTACCCGAGCCAGCGCTCTCGATACCGCGACGAAACGGTCTCGGCTGACGGAGCCGCGGCCCCGTGGTCGCGCGTTACCACATCCAGACAGTCTGGGGACTCCGTTACTTTGAGATCGGCTACCAGACCTTCCTCGATCTCGAAGAATAGCTCGCACATCGTTGTCCGTGTACGCCATGCATACCCGATGGATCGTGCTACGCCATGCACGCGGTAGATTTCGCTGAGCGGCTGCCCGCGCCACCGTGCACGGTAGGAGGCCGCGACCTGGTCCGTGCTGTCAGCCGCGTGGGCCGTAGCGGAGAGCACCAGCAACAGAAACATTAATCGAAACATGTACGTGTTCCACATTGGGGTGAGTTGTTCTAGTCGCTGCAAATCGGCCGCGCTGGCAAAGCCTGGTTTGCTCCGACGCCGGCGGTGTTTGGCGGCTTGTGCCAGCACAATCCGGGCCAATCCTGTCGCTGCCGTAACGCTTCCGACTGATCGTCGGCCGTTGAGGCATGCCGGTGGCCGCATTTCCGAGGCTGGCGGCGAAGTGCGGCCGATTATGGCCGACGGTGAATAACTTTGGTCAGCTGAGAAGCTGGAGTGGGGTCAATGCGTGCAGGCTCCGCCTAGCCGTGCGCGGCAACCGGCCCGCGGCATGGCCAAATCGTCGACGCCAGTTCGCGGAATATTTGAAAGTAAGTGATGGCAAGGGACGGCTGTAGCATTACGCAACGCCGCTCTTCCGTCGTCACCGCGGATAGTCCTGCCATCCGGATGCGGGGCGGACTTAGATCTTTCGCGGAGGCTTTGCCCGCTGGCGCGAAAAAGAACTCGCCTGAATCATGTCCGACGCCAAACATCGCATTGTACTCTGGAGTTTGCGGGACGTTGAGGCGGCCCGCTGCTGCGGCTACCCGTGGAGACACCTTGGCCCAGACGGAGTAGCCGGAGAGCACCTCGCTGTTGCTCTCCAGGATCTCCAGCAACGCTTTCGCGAAGATCGAATTGCTGCTATTGCCGTCGTTGTCTATCACCGGTGTCAATCCACCCGACGTGAGGGCGTTGCGCGACTTCGCCTGCGCCAGGCGTCGCATCCACTCGTTTACTGCTGATTCGTCTTTTGGATTCGCAGGCGTACGCACCTCCTCAGCGCCTCGGACCAGCGCACCTGCATAGCAGGAATCCACCACCACCAGTATGTGCTTCGCCTTCGAGATTCCCAGGGTGTCGTTGATTTCTCCGGTCGATACCCACGTGCCGTCCAACTGCTTGCCGGCATCGATCGGAAGCCAGTAGCCGCGCGAGATTTCTTTGCGGAGTTGCCCGTGCCCCGCGTAATAGATCAGCAGATTGTCGTTCTCGCCGAGCCGATTCGCAACGTCGTACAGAGCCTTGACCATCGTCGTATGGTTGGCATCGAGCAGCACTTCCGTTTTGAATCGATATTTCTTCTCCAGGACTGCACCGACTCTCTTGGCATCGTTCAAAGCAGTCTTCAGGGCAGGGTGGTTCTGGTAGCTCTGATTGCCGATGACCAGTGCGTAGAAGGTTCCAAACTTCAGCCCTTGCGGAGCGGCCGATGGTGCGCTCACCAGCATCTTGGCTTCCAGCTTGGTCACTTCGTCGTGGTACTGCTTCGCCTGCTGCTCTGCAGTTGTCGCTTGTTGCTTGAATCGGTTGATGTCTTCTTTGCTGTGATTGAGCTCGTCCCGAAGCTGCCGAAGCGTTGTTCCTTCGCTTCCTGATTTGTCTTGCAGGTTCTTGAGCTGCTCCTCGAGTCGCTTCGCTTTCTCCTCTTTCTCCGCCACCAGGTCCTGCATGCGGCGCAGCTGTTGTGCGTCGCCCTGCGCATTTGCGGCTTGGCTCTTGAGTCGGTTTATCTCCTCCTTGCTGCGATTGAGGTCGTCGCGAAGCTGTTGGAGCGCTGCGCCATCGGTTCCTGTTTTGTTTTGCAGTTTCTTGAGCTCCTCCTCGAGTCGCTTCACCTTCTCTTCTTTTTCAGCCGCGGTGGCCTGCATGCTACGTAGCTGTGCGTCGCTCTCTTGAAGCTTGCGATGTGCCGCCTCCAACTGCTGCCGGATCGCGCGCAACTCCTCGGGATCCGCGCCCTGAGTCAGCGCCACCGTCTCCGGCAGGCCGACCGCTCGCCGATAGAGATTCATGGCCTTCTGAGGATTGCGCTCGACGCCGAGGCCCTTCTCGTACAGGTAGGCGAGGTTGGTCAGGGCTCGGGGATAACCCTGGTCCGCTGCCTTCTGGTACCAGACCATGGCGCGAGCGGGATCTGGCGGTATCCCCAGCCCCTTCTCGTAGATCTCGCCGACGTACGTCTGGGCTGCCGGATCACCGCGGTCGGCGGCCTCCTGCCAGGTGCGCAACGCGGTGGCGAAGTTAGCCCGGTCGGAAGAGACGTACTCGCCGCCTTGGATCTCGCACTGCTGTGTCGTTGTGCGGATTGGCTGTCGAGGCGTCATCCATGTATGGAATTGACCCTGCTGGATGAGCATTCCTGGCAGAAGACAGTCGACTACCATGAGCTTGTCAGGAGTCGTCCCAGCGACCGGGGAAGCAGCAGGGTCGCGCGAACCTTGGTCCCCTGCGCAGCTCGCAAGGAACAGCAAGCTGACGAGCCATAACTGGCGCACAGCGCTCACTCTCGCGCCAGGGCGTTTTTCAGAGACACACGGGCAAAGATAGACAGTATCGGGGACAGCGTGGTCCATAGCTTTCCCTGCTCAGTCCAATTCAAAAGTCATAACGGATTCCAATCGACAGTGCATCATTGCGCGCGTCTTCCCGAAACGTATGCACGTAATCTATGAATGCGGCGAGCGAACGGGCAAAGTTCATCTGCGCGCCAATGCCCGCGTTTATCCAATTTCGCTCAGGACCGACTGTCGTAACCTGCAGAGGCACGAAGGGCGCGCTTCTGAATTCAGAGGTCAGTGTGCGGATGTCAGACTTGAACTCGTGAACCCACTCCACACGCGCGCGTGGCGTAATGACGCCCGTGCTGGTGCTGAAAACACGAGACACGTCCCAGCCGAGCGTGCTCGTGAGCGATGTAGCGTTTTGACCGAGGACATGCAACGCGGTGGTGGCGCCGCTTGTTGAGCTGGTGATTCGGGTTCCGGTCTCGGAATAGTCCTCCGTGTTGACTCGTACATAATCCCCGCGCAGATATCCCCGCGTCCCCCATTCGGCGAGTATCCACGATTTGGAGATTCCTGCCCCGCCAAAGTATTGCAGCCCATGAAAGGAGGCGTTGTTCTGCAGGAACTGAGTGCAGCTGCCGTTCGGGCACGTTCGCTCCGAGTCGAAGTGGAGATACCCGACCCCGACCAGACCGTCGATGAGTATTCCGGGTGCCACGACATAGCTCAGGAATGGCGCCAGCCGATAGGCGTCGTTCTTGAGGTTTCCACTGTTGAGGTCAAAGTCGAGTTTCGTATGCTGATAGCTGAAGGAAATACCGCCAACGAACTGGTCGGAAAAACGATAGTCCAGCCCTGCGGTCAGCATGGCTGCGCTCGAGTCGAAGCCCGTTTGACCCGACACCGTGTCCTGGCTGCCGTTGTCGCCGCGGACGACGACAGACAAGCCGAAGGGTCCGGCAATCGTCCTTGC
>JBGQKF010000296.1:0-5851 GCA_041499435.1 Gammaproteobacteria bacterium | reverse complement strand
CTGCTGATAGTTATACAAAACCTGCCGCGCAGAGGGCAATTGGTCGACACCGACCTCGGCGAAGCCGTGCTCGATAAACCAGTGCGTGGCCCGCGTGGTCAGCACGAACAAGCGCTGTAGCTGCTGGCGCCGCGCTTCGCTCTCAACGCGCTTCAGCAGTTGTTCGCCGGCGCCGGCGTTGCGGTATTCGGGATAGACAGCGAGGCAAGCGAGCTCGCCGGCCTGATCGTCGGCGAACGGATACAGCGCTGCGCAGCCGACAGTGATGCGATCATGTTCCAGCACCACGAAGCGACCGATCTCCATCTCCAGCAGCTCACGAGAACGCTTGACGAGCGTGCCATCGGCCTCGAGCGGCTCGATCAGACGCAGGACTGCTCCCACGTCGTCGACCGTCGCGGTACGCAGCAGCTCGAGCGGGTCCTGACTCACCATGGTGCCCACGCCTTCGCGCGTGAACAGCTCGAGCAGCAGCGCGCCGTCGAGCTGCCGGTCGATGAAATGCACGCGCTGTACGCGATTGCGGCAGGCGCGGATCGCAGCCGGCAGATGCTGCTGCAAGTCACGCGTAAGCGAAGCCTCGGAGAGCCGAGCGCTTGCCTGCGAGACGGTGAGCTCGCGCACCAGCTTGCCCTCCCCATCGGTGATGCCGGCGCCATCGATCAGGAACATGAGCTTGTCTGCGGAGAGAGCGATCGCGACCTCGGCTGCGAGATCCTCCATGGAAAGGTTGAAGATCTCACCCGTGGGCGAATAACCGAGCGGGGAGAGCAGCACCAGCTCGCCCGCCGTCAGCCGCTGGGCGATGGCCTCAGCATGCACGCGCCGGACCTCTCCCGTGTACTGCATGTCCACGCCATCGAGTACACCGCGCGGGCGCGCGACCACGAAATTACCGCCGGCCACCCGGATCGTGGCATTGGCCATCGGTGAATTGGGGAGCCCCGTCGACAACAGCGCCTCGATCTCCACGCGCAGCTGGCCGTTGGCCTGCTTCACGCATTCCATCGATGCTTCGTCGGTCACACGCAGACCGTGCAGGTAACGCGGCCGAATCCCCAGCGCCTTGAGCTGCGATTCGATCTGTGGCCGCGTGCCATGTACCAGGACCAGGCGCACACCGAGGCTCGCGAGCAGATTCAGGTCGTGCGTGAGCGCGACGAATTTGCCGTCCGCTACGACTTCCCCGCCGAAAGCAATCACGAACGTGCGCCCGCGAAACGCGTTGATGTAGGGCGCCGCTGAGCGAAACCAGTGGACGAATTGTTCGGGTGGTGGGTGCATCTACTGCCAAACCTCAACACAGAGGCACAGAGAACACAGAGGGCACGGAGAAAAGCAAGAACGCAAAAAAAGTCCGAGACGCAACGAAGAATCCAACCAATGCCGGTGCTGGACCCTCTGGGCACGACTTACCCCGATATGCAAATCAACTTTTTTCAATCTCGTTTCGATTTTCTCTGTGTTCTTCGTGCTCTCTGTGCCTCTGTGTTGGGTGTTGCTCTAGCTCACTTGGGTCCCATGCGAATCGCGCCATCGAGCCGGATGGTCTCGCCGTTCAGCATCTGCGCCTGCGCGATGTACTTGACCATGGCGGCGAACTCCTCCGGCTTGCCCAGACGTGAAGGAAACGGCACCTGTTTGCCCAGCGACTCCTGCACTTCCGCCGGCAGGCCCTTCAGCATCGGCGTCTCGAAGATTCCCGGTGCGATGGTGACCACGCGAATCCCGCTGCGGGCCAGATCGCGTGCAATGGGGAGCGTCATGCCGACGATCCCGGCTTTCGACGCTGAATAGGCGGCCTGCCCGATCTGTCCATCGAACGCAGCGACCGAGGCGGTGTTCACGATCACGCCCCGCTCGCCGCCGCTGTTGGGCGCCTGCTTCGACATGGCGTCTGCGGCGAGGCGGATCATGTTGAATGTGCCGATCAGATTGATGTTGATCACGCGCGCGAACGACGCGAGCGCGTGCGGGCCTTCCTTGCCGATGGTCTTCTCGCCGATGCCGATGCCCGCGCAGTTCACCAGGCCGTGCAAAGCGCCGAACGCTTCGAGCGCAGCCGCGACTGCAGCTTGCGCATGATCCTCCCGCGTCACATCGACTTCCACAAAGCGCGTGCGCTTACCGAGCTGCGCTGCGAGCGCCTCGCCGCCGCTGCGATTGAGATCCGCGATGATGGCGTTGCCGCCGCTGGCGACGACCATTTCGACCGTGGCCGCCCCGAGCCCGGAGCTGCCGCCGGTTACGATGAAGGTGCTGTTGGTGATGTCCATTGTGTGAGTCCTGTATGACGGTACCGAAACGAGCAGTAGGCAGTATAAGGGAGGTAGTGAAGGCGGTGAAAAGGTGAAGAGGTGAAAAAGTGAAGAGACGACAACCGGTGGACTGTCACTGTTCACCTCTTCACCTCTTCACCTCTTCACCTCTTCACCTCTTCACCTGTTCACTTGTTCACCTCTTCACCTCAAAAATCCCCCCACAACGCATGAATGGCGGCCAGTGCGGCGAGTGCCGCAGTCTCGGTGCGCAGGATGCGAGGCCCGAGGCGCACGGCCGTGAAGGCGCAGGCCGTTGTCATTGCCAACTCCTCGGGAGCGAAGCCGCCCTCGGGGCCGGCCATCAAGGTCACACGCTCCCCGGGCCGCAGATCCTGCAAACGGGTCGATGCGCTCGCCGACAGAATCAGACGCAGCTCCGACTGCGCGGCGGGACGCGCGCCGAGCCAGTCGGGCAGCTGGCTTACCGGGTGCACGGTCGGCACGCGATTGCGTCCGCATTGCTCACAGGCGGAGATCACGAGATTCTGCCAATGCTCCACGCGGCGCTCCGCGCGCTCGTGCGCCAGGCGCATCACCGAGCGCCGCGTCTCCACGGGAAATATCTCGGCGACGCCGAGCTCGACCGCCTTCTGTATGGTGAAATCCATGCGTTCGCGCGCGCTCAAGCCCTGAACCAGCGTTACGGCGACCGGCGCCTCGGCTTCGCGTGCTTGCCACTGACCGATCCGCAGCAGGACGCGGTTTTTTGTAATGGCCTGCACCTCAGCGTTGACCTCGCCCCCTTTGCCATTGAATAAAATCACCGGATCTCCCACGGTGAGTCGTAAGACGCGTGCGGCATGATGGGCAGCCGCTTCCGGGAGATCGCGCGTGGCCCCCTGCGACAGATCGCCAGGGCAGTAAAAGCGCGGTGCGGCTGCAGGAGGTTTCATCGGAGCCCCGTGCCGCCCGGCAAGTAGTTGTACATGTTAGAATTTTGCCATGTCTGCAGAGGGATGATCGAACCGATCGATAGGGCTCGAAGCGAAGGGCCGGCGTTGACTCTTTCTCTCAAGGAATCTTTCGTATGGCAAGCGCTCCAATATGTGACTTCGGCTGGTCCGCCGTCGATTTCGACTTACCCGCCACCGATGGCAAACGTTACCTACTGTCAGACGTAAAGGGACCCAAGGGGTTGCTGGTGATGTTCATCTGCAATCACTGCCCGTACGTCAAGGCGGTGATCGATCGCATCGTGCGCGATTGCTCCGAGCTGAAACAGCAAGGCATCGGCTGCGTAGCAATCAATGCAAACGATGCGAAGAACTATCCCGAGGACTCGTTCGAGAACATGAAGCGCGTGGCACAGGACTTGCGTTTTTCATTTCCCTATCTTTGGGACGAGAGTCAGCAGGTCGCGCGTGCGTACGATGCGATCTGCACGCCCGATTTCTTCGGCTTCAACGCCGATCTGAAGCTGCAGTATCGCGGACGCCTGGATGCTTCGCGCACCAGTCCGGTACCCAATGCACGCCGTGAGCTGTTCGAAGCGATGCTGGAGGTAGCGCGTACCGGGCGCGGCCCCGTAGAGCAGGTTGCCAGCATGGGATGCTCGATCAAATGGAAGACTTGATCGACGCAACAGTAGACCTTGATTGATGTTTGAATGAATGCCGATACCATTTTAGCGGACACCTACCACGAGCTGAGCGATGCTGTGATCGACGCGGTGAAGCGCGTTGCCGCCGAAGAGATCATGCCGCGTTACCTCAAGGTCGCTCATCAGCGCAAAGCGGATGGCAGCCTGTTCACCGAGGCCGATCTGGCCACCCAGGCGGCGCTCACCACGCGACTGCAATCGATCTATCCCGGCCCGGTGATGGGCGAAGAGATGACGCGCGAGGAGCAGGTCGAGCTCTGGCTCGAGGGCGACGAAGGGTTGTGGTGCGTGGACCCGATCGACGGCACCTCCAACTTCGTGAACGGCCTGCCTTACTTCGCCGTGTCCGTGGCCTTGATGAAGCAGGGCAGGAGCGTGCTGGGCGTGGTCTACGATCCGATCGCCGGTGAAGTGTTCCACGCGGCGCGCGGTGCGGGTGCCTGGCTCGGCGACGAGCGCCTGCCGATCAAGGAGCACGTCCCACACATTCGCAATGCGATGGCCAACGTCGACTTCAAGCGTTTGAACAAGCGCCTGGCCGCCGAGCTGGCGGCGGCCCCGCCGTATTCGTCTCAGCGCAATTACGGGGCCGGCACGCTGGAATGGTGCTACGTCGCCGCCGGCCGCATCGATCTCTATCTGCACGGCGGGCAGAAGCTGTGGGACTACGCTGCCGGCGCGCTGATTCTCGAAGAGGCCGGGGGCGCGATGTGTACGCTCACGCGCGATGACTTCTGGGCGGACGACCTGTGGCAGCGCTCCGTGATCGCTGCCTGGGATCCGGCGCTGTTCCAGGTCTGGAAGAACTGGATACGGGCGCATCAGTGAGCGTTGCACGCTCACTGATGTGAAGGGTGAAGAGTGATCCCCTTTGGGGGTGAAGAGTGGAGGGTGATCCCCCTCTCCCCGGTGACGGGGGAGAGGGAGCTTTAGCAGAGCGCGGCTGCGCCTGCCCTTCACCCTTCACTCTTCACCGCCTGCGCCCGCCTAGCCCCTTCTTTCTCCTCGCTATTCCTTGACCAGCCGGGCAAGCGCAGGTATCTTGCCTTATTCCCCCGCCGACAACCGGTCTGCCGGGGATTTTTTGTCCTGGGCGTTTGCCCGGCGAGCGAGAGCGACTCGCTGAAAACTACTATTGATCAAGGCTGCAATCATGGAAATGATCACCCCTGGAGTGACGACGCACGCCGAGCTTACTGGCGCTGAGATCACCATCCGTTGCCTTCAGGAGGAGGGGGTAGAGTTCGTATTCGGCTACCCCGGCGGGGCGATCCTGCCGATCTACGACGAGATGTTCAAGCAGGATAAAGTCAAGCATATCCTGGTGCGGCACGAACAGGCCGCCGTGCATGGTGCCGACGGCTACTCTCGCTCGACCGGGAGGGTGGGCGTCGTCATGGTCACTTCCGGCCCCGGCGTGACCAACGCCGTCACCGGCATCGCCACCGCCCACATGGATTCGATTCCGCTGGTGATCATCAGCGGTCAGGTCCCTACCCATGCCATCGGGCAGGATGCGTTCCAGGAAGTCGATGCGGTTGGCGTAACCCGTCCGTGTGTGAAGCACAACTTCCTGGTGAAGGATGTGCGCGATATCGCCGTCACCATGAAAAAGGCGTTCTACATCGCGAGCACGGGACGACCCGGCCCGGTAGTGGTCGACATCCCGAAGGACGTGCAGACCAGCAAGGCACAGTTCCATTACCCGGACTCGGTGAGCCTGCGCTCGTATAACCCGGTGACCAAGGGTCATCAGGGGCAGATCAAGAAGGCCGTGCAGCTGCTGCTCGAGGCGAAGCGCCCGATGATCTACGCGGGCGGCGGGGTGATCCTCAACAACGCCGCGCCGCAACTCACGCGGCTCACCCGCCTGCTCGGCTTTCCCTGCACGACCACGCTGATGGGGCTCGGCGGCTTCCCGGGCACGGAT
>JBGQKF010000295.1:0-5862 GCA_041499435.1 Gammaproteobacteria bacterium | reverse complement strand
CGTTGATGCGCATCGAGTAGCCGGGGTTGGCGTAGAGCACCTTCCTGCCGGTGATCGGATGGGCGAGGAAGATCGGGTGCGAGACCGGCGGCTTCGCCTTTTTCTGCGCCTCGGTGAGCGCGGGGCGCTTGCTGCCCTTCTCCCGTCGCATCATCTCCCAGAACTTGTTGAAGTCGTGCCGCGCGGTGGCGTGTTGCAGCCGCGCCTTGAGTTCGCCCGGCAAATCCGCGTACGCGGCCTGCATGTTCAGGAATTCGGTATTGCCGAGGGCGCGCCCGTTGCGACGAGGGATGCCCATCGCATGGAGGATGGTTGCGAACGCGATGGTCCTGCTGTAGGACATGTCGGTGTGCCAGTCCTGCCCGGCATCGGGCAGACCAATCGGGCGCCCGTTCTCGACGATGTTCGAGAGCAGCATCACCTCCGGAAACTCGGAGGCGTAGAGGGAGGCCGCGACATTCACCTCGAGGCTGCCGAAACGAGCGCCGAAAGCCTTGAGCGCCGCGGCATCGAGATCCTGCCCCGGGAAGCACAGCACACCGTACGCGCCCAGGCTTCGAGCGATGAGCGCGATGTCATCGCCGCTCAAGGGCTGCGACAGATCCAGCCCCTCGACTCGGGCGCCGAGGATACTGCCGGTGGGGCGGACTGCGGGCATAACCATTCTTGAGGGGCTCTCTTCACTGCCAGCGCCATTGCGCGGCGCTAATTGTACTGTGTCGAGGACCACGGCTGCTTGACCCGGGCAGACGGCCAGATGCCAACTCGGCGCCGAAGCGCTACTATCCGCGCGATCTAGACTGCACCGGAGCTCTGCCGCATGAACCTCGACCGCGTAACCACCGGACGCGACGTCCCCAACGATGTCAACGTCATCATCGAGATACCGATGCACGCTGCGCCGATCAAGTACGAAGTCGACAAGGACACCGGCGCGGTGTTCGTGGACCGTTTTCTGTCCACCGCGATGTTCTATCCCTGCAACTACGGCTATGTCCCGCAGACTTTGTCGGGTGACGGCGATCCGGTAGACGTGCTGGTGTTGAGTCCCGTTCCGATCATCACCGGCGTGGTCGTGCGCAGCCGTCCGATCGGCATGCTGAAAATGGAAGACGAGGCCGGCGACGACACCAAGGTGCTGGCGGTACCGGTCGACAAGTTGTCCAGCCTGTATCGAGATGTCGAGTCGCCGCGCGACCTGCCCGACGCCACGCTATCGCAGATCGCGCACTTCTTCGCACACTACAAGGATTTGGAAGCGGGTAAGTGGGTCAAGGTCGCGGGCTGGGTCGGTGCGGAAGAGGCGAAGCAGGAAATTCTGGACGGTGTGGCGCGGTACAAACGCGCGAAACGCAGGCCACGACTTTGAAGGTGTTGAATTCTCGCAGTATGCGAGGTTTCGCGGCGCTTCCCGTGGCATGCCGCAGGCTTCACGGCGCGCGGACTTTTTCCACAGCGGCTGTTGACAAGGCTGTGCACAACTTTGCTGGAGCGCACGTGGCTGTTGCCTTGTAACTTGATCGCCATTTTTCGCTCAAGATTTGAGCAGCGGCGACATTATGTTCGACGCGCCCGGCGGCGCAGCAGAGCGCTCCGAACATTCCGGCAAGCCCCGATATAAAAACAATGGCCCGCTGCCCGGCTCCGGCACAACATCCGCGTTGGTCGAGCGGATGCGCAAGCTAGCGTATCGTCCTGCGCACTTCGAGCGTATGCCCGGTCGTATCGTCGATGCGCACGCGAATCTGCGCGCCTCGATTCAACGCATTGGTGACGACTGTCCACACCACGTTCGCATCGGTATCTTCGCGCGAAGCGCCCGCTGCAATCGGCTCAGCCCAGCGCAGTCCGGCCTCTTCGGTCGCTACATGCGCAAGGCCGATCGCCTCTTCTCGCGAGAGATAGGTGACCACCGGTGCTTCCACGCGGTGAACGCGCTTGCTGATATCTCGAAACAGCTTCATTTGAACGGGCCTCCCTGATCGGACGCTTGCGAATACCTCGCGCAGCTCGACAGCGGTGTGAAGTTCCGGCACGTGAAACCGGGCTGCTGGTCGGTGAAGCTGCGATGAATACAATACCCGTTCTTTGCGCGATACGCCATGTCACGTCGTGACAACATCGTCGGATTTTGTCTGCGTCTGGTGACGATGCATGACGTCCTCGCCTGCATCGGCGAGGGGATTGCGAGTTTTGACGACGATCCGCGCTCAGCCACTCCAGGATGCGGTTGCAGCCGAGTACACCGTACGCTCCCGCTAACGGGATATTTGCTTGAATGCTCTGGTCTGCTCGGTCAACGCGATCTCGGTCGGCAGACGCTCCATGCTGGATGCACCATAGAAGCCGTGGCAGTCGCGACAATTTCTCAGGATGTAGCTCGCATCCCGCGGGGTGGCTATCGGTCCGCCATGGCACAGCACGATGACATCCGGCTTTTCGGCCCTCGCCGCTTTCGCCCACTCGTCGATCAAAGGCACGCATGCTTCCAGCGTGAGCGCGGTCTCAGCGCCGATGTCCCCGCCGGTGGTGAGCCCCATATGGCACACCACGATGTCCGCGCCAGCCTGCGCCATCGCGCGCGCATCGGCCTCGCAGAACACGTACGGTGTCGTGAGCAAGTCGAGTACGCGCGCCTGGCGGATCATCTCGACCTCCACCATGTACCCCATCCCGGTCTCTTCCAGGTTCTTCCGAAACATGCCGTCGATCAAGCCCACCGTCGGAAAGTTCTGCACCCCGGAAAAGCCGATCTCCGCGACCTCCCGCAGAAACGGTCCGGTGATCATGAAGGGATCGGTACCGTTGACTCCCGCGAGCACCGGCGTGTTCTGCACCACCGGCAGGACTTCGTGCGCCATCTCCATCACGATGTCGTTGGCATTGCCGTAGGCCAACAGTCCCGCGAGCGAGCCGCGCCCCGCCATCCGGTAGCGCCCAGAGTTGTAGATCACGATCAGATCGATGCCGCCGGCTTCTTCGCACTTGGCGGATAGACCGGTGCCGGCGCCGCCGCCGACGATGGGCTCCCCGCGCTCGATCATGCCGCGGAAGCGCTGGAGAATGGTCTGACGTGCAATGCGTGCCATGAATTATGTTCCCAGCACCGAGCTGAGGGACTGCGCGGTGATCTTCATTTCTCCTCCCTTGCCCGCCACCTGGCAGGTGGCTGCCGGGGCGTCTGCTCTGCTGCGCCGCACTACGGCGACCTGCGCAATGAGACACTTGTCTCATCATGATACGGGCGTATCGTATGAACTCCACCCGTCGTGGTCAAGCTATTGCGCGGAAGCGAACGGCGCAACGAGCACAGACCAAGCCCGGAAGAGCAAACAGCAACGGCAGCTCGCGAACGCGGGCCGGATAGAACGGATCAACCAGAACGGATGATCGCGCGTTAAGGCGGGTAGCCAGGACTGCCCGTCGGCAAGCCCGGCGACAGCTACGTCGCTGGAAGTTCGACGTCAGTTCAGGTCCGACATGCCGAACCCCGGTTTCATCATGCGCGCGGGTCAATTCGCCTCAGCAACGTCGCACGCGCGGCGAGCTCAGGCGAGCCGCGGCTTCCAGCGATGTGCGATCCTCGCGATCTGCATCATCTCGTGCGCTCCAGCCCTCGCTTCGGAGATCACGGGAGAGGCGCTGCGCGCAATCAATCGCCTCACTTATGGCGCGAACGATGCCACCGCTGACGCTTATGCCGCTGCCGGCCGCGCTGGGTTCTGGGCGCAGCAGCTGCATTTCGTCGGCGACGCCGCGTTACCGCAACCCGCACGCAGTGCGATTCAGGCGATGACCATCACCAGCATGCCGATACGCGCGCTGGTCGGTGCATACGAAGACGAAGCGCGGCGCGTAAAGGAGCTGCCCGAAGGCGAAGCGCGCAAGCAACAGCACAAAGAGCTCAACGAGCGCTACAAGTTCGTCGTCGACGAAGCGCAGCACCGGCACATTATCCGCGCGCTGTACTCCACCAACCAGCTCCAGGAACAGCTCACCTGGTTCTGGTTCAACCACTTCAATGTGTTTCAGGGCAAGGACAAGGTCAGGCTGTTCATCGCCGACTACGAGGACAGCGCCATCCGCCCGCACGTACTCGGCCGCTTCCGCGATCTGCTGCTCGCAACCCTGATGCATCCGGCGATGCTCCTCTATCTGGACAACGCGCAGAATGCGCAGGGCCATATCAACGAGAACTATGCTCGCGAGCTGCTCGAGCTGCATACACTCGGCGTGGACGGCGGCTATACACAGCAGGACGTGCAGGAGCTCGCACGCATCCTGACCGGGCTCGGTGTAAATCTGGACGAGAAGCCGATCAAGCTGCCCCCGCGGCTGCGTCGCTATTACGTCGCGCAGGAACTGATGGTTTTCAATCCGCACCGCCACGACTTCGGCGAGAAGACTTTCCTGCATCGGCGCATCCCCGGGCGCGGCTTCGACGAGATCGCGGAGGTGGTGGACATTCTGTGCGCTCACCCCGCCACCGCGCGCTTCGTTTCGACCAAGCTGGCCACGTACTTCATGGGCGATGACCCGCCTGCCAATGTGATCGAGCGCATGCGATACGCGTTCCTTGCGAGCGGAGGCGACATCGCGCACACCCTGCGCGCCATGTTCGAGGCGAGCGAGCTCTGGCGCGATGACGGCGCGGGCCGCCGCTTCAAAGATCCGGTGCAGTATGTGTTTTCAGCGCTGCGCATGGCCTACGACGAGCGCATGATCACCAACTACAAACCGGTGCAGAACTGGCTGCACAGCCTCGGGGAGCCGCTGTACGGCCATCCCACACCGGACGGATACGGATCGAAGCAGAAGGATTGGGCGAGCGCGGGACAGATGACACAGCGCTTCGAGGTCGCACGCCAGATCGCGAACGCCGCACCGAGGTTGTTCAGTGCGGCGGATACCGGCGATGCGCAGCCGATGACCATCGCCGATACCAGTGACATGCAACCTCGCATCGGTCAGTCTCGCGTCTTCGCGGCGATGAAGCCGATCTTGAGTGAGCACACCGCCCAGGCGCTGGCGCAGACCAGGAATACCCGCGAATGGAGCGCTCTGTTCTTCTCCGCACCGGAGTTCATGTACCGATGAACAGGCGACGCTTCCTTCAACTCGCCGCCACCACCGGCCCGACGCTGGGACCTCTGCGCCTGTGGGCGGCCCCTGGCGCGGCCGCGAAGACGAAGATCGTGATCGTGCTCCTGCGCGGCGGCTATGATGCGGCGAGCCTGCTCGTGCCCTATAACAGCGCCTTCTATTACGAGTCACGGCCCAACATCGCGATCCCGCGTCCTGCCGCCGGCAACCCCGACGCGGCCGTCGCTCTCGACAGCTACTGGGCGTTGCATCCGGCATTGCAGGACTCGGTGTATCCGCTGTATCAGAGCCGCCAAGTCGTGTTCATTCCTTATGCGGGGAGCCAGGACGCATCGCGCAGTCACTTTCATGCACAGGACGTCGTGGAGCTCGGCCAGGGCTACGGCAGCCGCCTCGACTACGGCAGCGGCTTTCTCAATCGCTGGGTGGAGATGCTGGGCAAAGACCGCGGCCCCGCCGGCGTGAGCTTCACCACAAATCTGCCGCTGGTATTCAAGGGCAATGCCACGATTGCCAACGTCGCGCTCAAAGGCAACGCCAAAAATGCGTTCAACGAACGCGATGCAAGTCTGCTGGAGCAGATGTATGAGGGCACCCCGCTCGCACACGACGTCCACGAGGGCCTGCAGACGCGCCGCCAAGTCAGCAGTGAGCTGCAACAGGAAATGGCCGAGTCAGCGCGCGGTGCGGTCAATGCCAACGGCTTCGAGCATGAAGCGCGCAGGATGGCGCGCCTGATGCGTGACAATCCGAGCTATG
>JBGQKF010000294.1:0-5868 GCA_041499435.1 Gammaproteobacteria bacterium | reverse complement strand
GTGATGTTCGTTTAGCAAACCTGCTGGAATGAGGAACAGCCCGGCCTGAACCGATGCCCAGGGGTTCAGATTGTGGTCAACATAGAACTGTTCGACCTCAGCCTCGCCGGCGTCGTCGGCCGAAGTCACTGCATGCTCCCACTCGAATTCGGAGTTGAAGCGTGTGTTCTCATTGAACTGATAGCCAATGCCGAATACGGCGCGCGCGAGATCGGCCGTCGTCTGTGATCCCTCTTTGGTGGGACGAAGGTAATAGAGCTCGCCGTAGCCCCACAGACTCACCTTGTCCCAACGCGAGAGTCCGGCCGGCGTGGCTTGCTCTGGCGCCGGCGCCTGCGTCGCTGGTTCTGCCTTGGCTTGCGTGGGCTCTGGCGTTTTCGCCTGCACCGGCCCCTGCGCCCGCGGCGATGACTCTGCCTGCGGCGTGGCGGGGCCTCCATTCGGCGATCTCAGCTCCCTCAGCTGGGCCTTGAGCTCCTCCAGCTGCTGGGACATGGTGTCGACTTTGCGTTGCAGCGTCTCGATGCTCGGTGTCGGTGGCGCCGCCGAATCTGGATCGGCGGCGGTAACTCCCCCCGATGAAACGGCAACCAGCACCATTAGGGCTTGGGACGCAGACGTACTGTTCATGCCTGCCATTCCTCCTCACAGACGCAGTGATGGAAATATGGCTGGCTTGCCCCCTGAGACGGGAGCTGGCTGGCTGGGGAGACCTGTTATCTCGAGCCGGTGGGCCAAAGCCGGCTTCCTCAGGGATTGCTCGATCAAGCCCTGAGGATTAGCTTGCCACGAGTGATCGATACCTGGTTTTCACCCGAGCACATCGTAGGGGCGCATCATTTCGTTCTCCTCATGCTCTAGGATGTGGCAGTGATAGACATACCGAAACTTCTCCCCCGGACGCACTGGTGTTCCGGTCGGAAGATCGTACTTCGCGATGATCCGCGTCACCGTTCCTGGGTAGCTCAGCACTGTGTCTTTCCACGCCGGGCGCTCGTTGGTCTCCGGCAACTGCGGTGGTTCGGTAAACACGAGAGCGGAAGGATACTGGGTCGTGTCGAAAGGCTGGCGGTCCAGGATCTGAAATTGCACCAGATGCACGTGGATCGGATGTGCGTCCTCCGTGGTATTGACGATGCGCCAGATCTCGATCGAGCCCGCTTGCGGGGTTTCGGTAACCGGGTCGTCCCAATGCGCGTCGTTGATCATCGCCATGATCGGGCTCCCCGCTGCAGAATCGAGTTCGCTCAGCACGAGATCCCTGGTTTTGACCGCGGAAGCCGGATCGATCAAGGGCACCGTATATCCCCAAAGAATTCCGGAATCCAGATCGGCGGCACCCGCGGATCCGGATCTCCGGGAGTCACCACCGGATACAGCAGCGAGCCGTCCGGACTGAAGAAGCGGTCCTGGATGACGAGAGGAATCTCGTAGCGCCCACTCGGCAGACCGAGCGAATCTTCGTGGTGATCGCGGATCAGATATACTCCGCCGCCCAGACCGGCATAGACATTCAGTCGCGTAATGCCGAGCGCATGATCGTGGTACCACAGGGCGGTTGCCTGCTGGTCGTTCGGATAGTGATAGATTTTGTTGGTGAAGAAGGGGCCGGTCTGCCTAAAGCCGTTGGTAAACCAGGCTTCGGGATACCCGTCACTGTCGGGCATCGTCTTGGAACCGTGCAAATGAACCACGCTGCGCACCGGCGGAACATTGGGTTCTGCGCCGTGAATCGTTGTGTCGATCGGCAGGAAGTGCCCGCCCGGGAGATGGGTTTCCCATTTGACGGCGATGGGCTGTCCGCGGCGCACTTCGAAAGTGGGGCCTGGAAACATGCCGTTATAGCCCCACAGAACGGTAGGCGGCAGATCCCGGTGCAATTTCTCTCGAAACCTCGTCATTGCGACGTGGTAGAGCGGCACACCGTTCAGTGTCGCGCTCGGGACAATCGCTCCTGGAATCGGCAGGGAGTCCTCGAACTTTCTGAGCGTCTTCGCCGCGGTCATCTCCTGCGGCGGCGTGCGATGTCGGTGATGCTTGGAAGCCGGCTGACCGGCGCTTGGAAAAAGCGCGCTCAACACAACCGTGCCTGATACCTTGAGCAGGCGTCGCCGTAGGGAATTGTGGCCGCCTCCACCGCCGTTGGATGGCTTGTTCATGCCCGACATTCCTCCTCACAGGCGCAGTGAAAGAAATGGCTGGCTTGCCCACTGGGACGAGGGCTGGCTGGCTAAGGGCCCGTTGTCTCGAACCGGTGGGCGAAACCGGGTTCCCCAGGGGAAGGGCGTCCTAAGCCGTCAAGATCAACTTGCCTTGGGCCGTCACGCGTAATCGATACTCGCGCCCGGCGTGTTCGATAATGAGTTCGCGCTTGCCGGCAAGCAAAATGCCACTGGCAATTCTGGGAGTGGCGTACGGTTGGGTGGTCGCCGGCTTACCGAAATCCGAGTCATGTCGGAGAGTTGTCTCATTACCCTTCATAAGAATGAGAATACGTCTCATCTCTACCCTTGTCAATGGCCTGGCAAGGCCAAGCTCTTCTCCGCCTGCAGCCAGGGCTATGCCACGCGGGTAGTACCGAGCGTGAATGACCGGCGCAATGTGACCGGTTCTGTCCGGCTGTGATCATCGCTCACCGATCAGGTACGAATACCGGAAAGGGCTTACAGATAGCAGCGCATCAAGGCGCAGGACTGCAACACAACGTAACACGCCGCATGGCGTGTGTATTCCAGGGGCGACGCCGAGCCAAATCGTACGGTTCCTGTCAGCCGGCGCGATTGCCGCCGCGTTGATGGCTGCAGATCTTGGGCGGCGGTTACGATACCGCCGGAGATTCCGGGCAACCATACGAAACTGTAGGAGGAATCGATGAAGCTGACATATGCGGCATTGGCTGCGGGCGCACTGCTATCGACGTCGGTGATGGCGCAGACCACACAGGAAATCATCCAGCGCGACGTGAATCAGGAAAAGCGCATCGATCAGGGTTTGAAATCGGGCGAGCTCACCACCAAGGAAGCGGGCAAGCTGGAGCGCGAAGAGTCACGCGTGGACAAGCTGCAGACGAAGGCACTGTCCGACGGCAAGCTCACCGACGCAGAGAAACGCCGCATCGAGCAAGAGCAGAATCGCGTAAGCAAAGACATCTATCGCGAGAAACACGATGCGCAGACCGGCGATCCCAACTCGGCTTCATCGAAGCGCATGCAGGCCGACGCACAGCGCAACGTCAATCAGCAGGAGCGCATCGAGCAAGGCGTGCGATCGGGCGAGCTCACCAAGAAGGAAGTCGGCAATCTGGAGCGCGGGCAGGCTCATGTCGATCACAAGGAGACCAGAGCGGCAGCCGATGGCCACGTTGGCACGGGCGAGCAGCACGCCATCCAGAACGCGGAAAATCAGCAAAGCAAGAAGATTCACCGCGAGAAGCACAATCGTCGTCAAGATTGACGGTCAGTCGCAGGGCAGAGGCAGGTGCTCGCCTGCCTCCTTTTGCTCAGCTTCCCAGGACGTCGTCCGCAGGTAGTAATAACACCGCGAGCGGCACTCTCGCGATGACAGCATGTAAGCGTCATGAGAGCATGTAGGGGGCTGGACAGGTGATAGGCGCTCAAACCCGGCAGGCAACAAACAAGTAAGCACCCCACGGTCACCTTGCGCTCTGCGGTCGTGTGCACTACCGACGATGGTGCACACGGCAGCGCACCATCGAATCTCCGTCGCTCACGTGAGCTTTACTCGTTATTGAATTTTTTGCACGCGACGGAATGCGGTATGCAAGCCATCGTTACAGCAGGACAAAGAACAGCGCAGCGTAAGCTGCGCTGTTCGGCTGAAGCTCAGGGCTTGGCGTACTTCAGCACGAAGCCGTCTACCGGTACCGTGGCTTTGAAGAACGGCGCATCGCGCGGATCGCTGGGGTTGCGCAGGAACTCCGCTTCATCGACGAGCTTGAAGCCGGCTGCTGCGAGCTCGCTCTTCACCACGCTTTCCTCGATACGATGCAGCGTGTCGGTCTGTGTCGCGCCGGTTCCGGCATTGCCGGCATGGTCTACCAGGATCAGCTGTCCACCAGGCTTGAGCGCATTGAACAGCGCCTGGTTCATCGCCTTGCGGTCGCGGCCCATCCAGACGGTGTCGTGGTACTGGTAGACAAACATGATCAGATCGAACGGACCGGAGCCCGGCGGCACCGGGTCGTCCAATGCGCGCACCGCGGTCTTGACGTTCTTCATCACCGGTGTGGCGAAGCGCGGGTCCCACTGGCCCTTCAGGAATTTCTCGAAGACGATCGGGTCGTTCTGCGCGATGACCGAGCCGTCCGGCCCGACCGCGCGCGCGATCAGCTCGGCCGTGTAGCCACGCCCGGTCCCGACGTCGAGCACCGACATGCCGGGCTGCACGCCGCTGAAAGCCAGCAGCTGCGCGGGATGGCGGCGCTTGTCCGTCTCGCGATCCGCAGCGCTGCGGTCTGGGCTATCGACGATGGCCTGGATTTGCGGGGAGACCGCGCCTTCCGCAGCGATTGCGACCGCAGCCGGTGCGGCCATCGCCATGAGCAGGATCGCGATCAGGTGGTGCCCTAGCTTGATCCCGATGGTGTCTTTCATATCTCCTCCTGTGCTGGGTTTAGCCGTTACTGCGGCCGCTCACCCTAACGCGCCATCGCCCAGGGTGGTCAGCATGCCGCGTACGCTCGCATAGCAGGCATAGTAGTCCACGCTGACACCGGCATCCTATCTTGACGCATTCGCGGATGACGTGCTTGTGCCAATGCCCAGAGCAGGTGTTGTGTGCCTCTCTTGCGCCGACAGGCCCAGCAACATGCGCGTGCGCGAATCCCTCGGCCTCCGAGGTGACTGGATCGCGGCAGCGCTGGCAGAACACCACGCGGCTGAGAGGCCCGGGCACCGCGCTCAGCTTGCGGAGAGTTCGGTGACTATCGCGTCATCGGTGAGATCCGTACGCGGACGGTGCAGGCTGAGGAGGAAAGCTTCGCGCGCGGGCGTGCGGCGGCGAATGCTGGAAACCCGGTGGCCGCTTACGTGGGCAGTGTTGCGACGACGCTGCCGAGACCGCGCATGCCAGCGATCACCGGCGGGGGACTGGCGGACCTTGAGAGAACGTCTGCAAACGCTCGCGCAGATCGCGCAGATACGCGTTGGCCTTGGCCGTATCGTTTTCCGCCGGTGCGAACGCTGCATAATCCGTGGCGCCCGGTGCGAACGGCCCGTTGGTCACCTCATGGATCACCAGCATCTCCGATTGGATCACGAGCGTGTGGTACTGCGGCTCGTCCAGCCGATAGAGTCGCTGACCCTTCTCCCCGCCCACAGCGATGACGCGCTCGATGCGGCCGTTGTCGTCGAAGATCACGACCGAGGCCGAGCCCTCGATGATGTGAAACGTCTCCGACTTGTCGGCGTGCCGGTGCGGGCGCAGGTAGGTCGCCATGTCGAGCGCAATGACCATGTCGTGCAGCCGATCGTAACTGCTTCGATGCAGGCATAGCCGGGCACGCCGGCGGACGACGCTGCGTGCCTGCGCCTTTACAAACGCGATCTCTGCCGGCCCCACGGTACTGATCGGGGTCAGCGCGACGAACACACCTTCAGCTACTGCCTGGAAATGGTCGAGAGTTGAAGTGCGGGCGGGCTGCATCGGAATATGAATGGAAAGTACCGCCAGCGGCGGCAAAGTCAGCGAGTGAAGCAATAACGGCAGCTTCGCGGTCCGAATTGAGGGCCAGCAGACAAAAATCGATCGCCGTGTACGACTGCGCGCACCTCATGCGTCCGTGAGCTCGCCCAAGCGCCTGCCGCGGCCGGCCGCAAGAAGGATCGCTTTCATGGCAGCTTGAGGCCG
>JBGQKF010000293.1:0-5910 GCA_041499435.1 Gammaproteobacteria bacterium | reverse complement strand
GGTCGGCTACAAGCGGTTCAACAAAGACACCGGCAAAGAAGTGCCGTGGGACGAGATCGTCAAGGGCTACGAGTACAGGTAGAAGGTGAGCCATGCGAACGGAAAGAAAACGTCAGGCAGCCGCGTTCTTGCGGCAGCCGCCGAAAAGCGGTCGGCGGCGCAGCGGCGCAAACGCGCGTGACGCGGCCAACTACACAGGCGATGAGCTCGAGCGCTATTGCGAGAAGCGCGATTTCACCGTAACGCCCGAGCCGTGTGGGCGTGTGCATTGCGCACACGAAAGCCTCGGCTTCGTCGTGCAGATGCATGACGCTCGCCGGCTGCACTACGATTTTCGGCTCGAGCTGGATGGCACGCTCAAGAGCTGGGCGGTGCCGAGAGGCCCGAGCCTCGACCCGCACGACAAGCGTCTCGCGGTCCACGTCGAGGACCACCCGCTCGAGTACGCGCGCTTCGAAGGCGAGATTCCGTCCGAGCAATACGGCGCCGGGCGTGTGGTGCTGTGGGACGAGGGCACGTGGGAGCCCAAAGGTGATGCGCGCGACGGCTACAAGAATGGACGTTTAAAGTTCGTGCTGCACGGACACAAGCTGCGCGGCGGCTGGGCGCTGGTACGCATGGGCAAGCCGGCTGCCGACGGCAAGGAGAACTGGTTGCTCATCAAGGAGCGCGACGAGGAAGCGCGCTCCGATGCACATGCAGACATCACCGCGCGGGAGCCGCGCAGCGTCGCGAGCGGACGTCTGCTCGAAGAGATCGGCGGGCCGGGCGAAGCGGTGTGGAGCTCCGATCGTGAACCCAAATCCAAAGCCGCGCAGTTGCGCCCACATGACAAGGAGACTCGCAGGGTACGCGTGGCGACGCTGCCGCAGACGCTCGAGCCGCAGCTCGCTACGCTCGTCGACGCGCCACCGCCACAGGGCGGCTGGGTCTACGAGGTCAAGTTCGACGGCTATCGCATGCTCGCGCGCATCGGGGAGGGCAAGGTGAAGATCTTCACGCGCAACGCACAGGATTGGACCGATCGTATGCCGCAAATCGCACAAGCGCTGCAAGCGTTGCCGGTCGACCAGGCGTGGCTGGACGGCGAGCTCGCCGTGCCGGACGCCGAAGGCAAGAGCGACTTTCAACGCCTGCAGCGGGCGCTCGGCGGGCGCGAGGACGGCATGGTCTATTACCTGTTCGACCTGCTCTACGTCGATGACGAGAGTCTGCTTACCACGCCGCTGCATATACGAAAGGAGCGGTTGCGATCGATCTTAGAGGCTGCGCCGCCGTCGTCCGTCCTGCAGTTCAGCGAGCACGTGGACGCGGACGGTCGGGCGGTGTTCGAGCAGGCCTGCATGCATGGCCTGGAAGGGTTGATCGGCAAACGCCGCAATGCGACCTACACCGCGGGGCGCAGCCGCACCTGGATCAAGCTCAAGTGCCGCCAGCGCCAGGAGTTCGTCATCGCCGGGTACACCGAGCCGGCAGGCCGCCGCAAAGGTTTCGGCGCTCTGCTGATCGGCCTCCACACAGCTCAGGGCCGCCTGGAATACGCCGGCAAGGTCGGCACAGGCTTCGACGAGAGACAGCTCACCGAGCTCGCTGCCCGTCTTGCCGCACTCGAACGACGCACGTCGCCTCTCGCGCAACCGCCGCATGCCGCCGAGGCGCGGCGCGCACACTGGGTGCAGCCCAAGCTCGTCGCGGAAGTGAGCTTCACCGGCTGGACCGCCGATCGCCTGGTACGTCAGGCTTCGTTTACCGGCTTGCGGGAGGACAAACCCGCGGAAGCGGTCACGCGGGAAAGGCCAGAGCCGATCGCTGCAGTTGGGAGCCCCAAGAGCGGACCGCACCAGCCAGAGCGCCAGCGTTCGGCTACTGCCACTGTCGCTGGAGTAACCATCAGCCATCCCGGGCGAGTGATCTTTCCGAGCGTCGAGCTCACGAAGCTCGACGTGGCGAACTACTATGAGGCGGTCGGCGAACGGATCGTCCCGCATCTACGCAACCGCCCGCTGGCCCTGGTGCGCTGTCCGAGCGGAGCCGACGCGCATTGTTTCTTCCAAAAGCATCTGCACGACGCCCTGCCCGCTGAGCTGGAAACGATCGACATCGAGGAATCGAAGGGCAGCAGCACGTATGTCGTGGCCAATTCGATAGAGGCCGTGGTGCGGCTGGTACAGCTCGGTGTGCTCGAGCTGCACACCTGGGGCGTGAGCGTCGGTACGCTGGAGCGACCCGATCGCATGGTGTTCGATCTCGATCCCGATCCGCAATTACCGTGGCAACGCGTGGTGGAAGGAGCGCACCTGACCCGTGCGCTGTTGCACGAGCTCGGGCTGGAAAGCTTCGCCAAAACCACCGGCGGCAAGGGCGTTCACGTGGTGGTGCCCCTCGCTCGCCGGCATGACTGGGAAGACGTGAACGAGTTTGCGCGCGCAGTCGCCGAACACATGGGGCGCGTGCTGCCTGCGCAATTCACCGCGAACATGAGCAAGGCGCAGCGCGCAGGCCGCATCTTCGTGGATTACCTGCGCAATGCACGCGGCGCCACCGCGGTGGCGGCGTATTCCACACGCGCTCGACCCGGCGCCACGGTGTCCATGCCGGTGAGCTGGGACGAAGTGGCGGCGAATGTGCCGCCCGATCGCTTCAGTGTGCTCACGGTCCCCGAGCTGCTACGCGGGCAGCGAACAGATCCGTGGGCGCAGTACTGGGATCTGCACCAATCGTTGAGCGCGTCGATGAAGGAACGCATCGGCGCCTTGGACCTCTGAGCCCGGCCGTCGCGCGCTGATGACGGTCCAGGTCCGCCTGGTGCACATCAGCGGCCAGACCCGCGGACCTCCTGCGTGATACCCAGGTTGTATACTGGCAGCACATCCTTGCAATACCGTACGCGCTTACCGCTGAAAAGTGGACGTCGGCGCGCCGCACTTGTGCCGCCGGGAGAAGACACATAGTGGAACCGGGCGATCCACCGGACATCGGGGAAACTCGCCGTGCGTCGCACGCGACCGGCCCGTCACGCCAGCCGGCAGGCGAAGGCAACGCCGAGCGCTGGCAGTGGCGGCGCGTCCTGTTGCGCACGGCGCTCGTGGCGGGTTGCGTAGCCGCCGCAATCTTGCTGCGCTGGTTGATCGGTCCGTGGCTCGGTCCGCACTTTCCGTTCACCACCCTGTTTCTTGCTGCTGCCGCGGCCGCGTGGCTGGGTGGCTACTGGCCCGGTGCCCTCACCGCGGCATTGGGATATCTGCTCGTCGATTACCTGTTCGTGGAGCCGCGCGGGCAGTTCGATCCCATGGGCTTTCCACAGGTTGCTGCTTACGCCTTTTTTTCGGCCATCGCGGTGATTGTCGCGGCCACAGCCGGCTCGGCGCAACGGCGAGCGCACGCAGTGAATGCGCAGCTGCAACGCGAGATTACCGAACGGATTCGCGCTGAAGCACAGCGCTCGAGCGCGGCCGAGCGCGAGCACGCCGCCCGGCAGGGCGCTGAGGCTGCGCAGCGCCAGCTCCAGGAGCGCGTGGAGGAGCTGGAAAAGCTGATGGATCTGATTCCGATCGGCATCTACCTAGCGCATGACCGCGAGTGCCGGCGCATCACCGGCAACCGCACCGCAGGCGCCTTGGTGTCCACCGATCCGCGTACCAACCTGTCGCGCAGCGCGCCCCCGGAGGACCAGCAAGTGCGACCGCATCGGCTGCGGCAGCACGGGCGCGAGCTCGCGGTGCGGGAATTCCCGCTGCAGCGTGCGGCGGCCGAGGGCAGCGAGCTCTCGGGCGAGGAGTACGAGATGGTGTTCGAAGATGGCACAGTCAAGCATCTTTACGGCTACGCTTCGCCGCTGTTCGACTCGAGCGGCAAGGTGCGCGGCGCACTCGCCGCGATGCTGGACATCACACCGCGCAAGCAGGCCGAGGCGCAGCTCGAGGAAGCGCATGCGCGCATCTCGGCGATCCTGGAAAGCATCACGGATGCTTTTTATGCGCTCGACCGCGAATGGCGCTACACCTACGTCAACCGGCAGGCCGAGCAGTACTATGGCCGCGACAAGGCCTCGCTGCTCGGCAATAGCATCTGGGATGTGTTCCCGGCGCTGCTTACTTCCGAGTCGTACCAGCAGTACCACCGTGCGATGCGCGATAACGTGCCGGTGCACTTCGAGCTGCATTCGCCCACCACCGGGCGCTGGATCGAGATCCACGCTTACCCGGGCCCGCAGGGATTGTCGGTGTTCTTCCGCGACATCGAAGCGCGCAAGAAGAGTGCGCAGGAGGTCGAGCGTCTCAACCGCGAGCTCAATGGCCGCATCGGCGAGCTGGAGACGCTGCTCGAGCTGCTGCCGGTGGGTGTATGGATCGGCAATGAAACCTGCCAGCGGCTGGTGGGCAATCGCGCGGCATACGAGATTCTCGGGCTGCCTTTCGGTATCAATGCGTCCATGACGGCGCCCGAGGCGGCACAGCCACCGCTCGCGCATCTCAAATTTGCGATGAACGGCGTGCCGGTCGCCCCCGAAGCCCTGCCGATGCACAAGGCGGTGCGTACCGGCGTCGCGTGCGAGAACGTCGAGTACGAAGTGACACGTGCCGACGGCACCACGCGCAGCGTCTACGGCAGCGCCGCGCCGCTGTTCGACGAAGACGGGAAAGTGCGCGCGGTGATCGGCGCCCATACCGACATCACCGAACGCAAGCAGGCGGAGCTGGCACTGCGCGAGGCCGACCGCCGCAAGGACGAGTTTCTCGCCACGCTGGCGCACGAGCTGCGCAATCCGCTGAGCCCGATTCGCAGTGCGCTCGCCATTCTGCGCATGCAGGCGGGACCGGTCACCGACGTGCAATGGCCGGGCGAAGTAATCGACCGCCAGGTGCAGCAGATGGCGCGCCTGCTCGACGATCTGCTCGATGTGTCACGCATCACCCTCAACCGGCTCGAGCTGCGTAAAACCCGCACACTGCTTGCGGAAATCGTGAGCGCCGCTATCGAGACCAGCCGACCGCTGATCGAGGCGAGCGGGCATCGCCTGGACGTCGAGCTGCCGGCGCAGCCGGTGTACCTGGATGCCGACGGCACGCGGCTTGCGCAGGTGCTCTCCAACCTGCTCAACAATGCGGCCAAATATACCGATTCGGGAGGACGCATCGCATTGCGCATACAACGCGAGGGCAATCAGGTGAGCATCGTCGTCGAAGACAGCGGCATCGGCATCGCTCCCGAACGGCTGGCGCAGGTCTTCGACATGTTCTCCCAGGAGCAGCCGGCGCTCGATCGCTCGCACAGCGGTCTGGGCATCGGCCTCGCACTGTCGCGCGCACTGGTGCAAATGCACGGCGGCAGCTTAGAGGCGGACAGCGAAGGACGCGGGCGCGGCAGCCGCTTCACCGTGCGGCTGCCCACGGCGGAATCGCCCGCCGCTGCCAGCACTCAGCCCTCCTCATCGACCGGTGCGCCCATGCCCGTGAATGGCGGCAAGCGCGTGCTGGTCGTGGATGACAATCGCGACTCAGCCGAAAGCCTGGCGCTGTACCTGGAGCTGATGGGCCATGCGGTCCGTACTGCGCACGATGGCAACGAAGCGATGAGCGTTGCGCTCGAGGTGCAACCCGATGTGGTGCTGCTCGACATCGGGCTTCCGGGCCAGAACGGCTACGAAGTGGCACGCAGCCTGCGCGACACGGCGTGGGGACGCGGGCTCTTGCTGGTGGCCATCACCGGCTGGGGCCAGGAAGAAGACAAGCGCCGCGCGCGGGAAGCGGGTTTCGACGTTCACCTCACCAAGCCGGTGGATCCGCAAGTGGTCGCCAAACTGCTGCAGGATCCGCCGGCTCACCCGGTTCACTGAAAGCTTGCGCAACTCCGCCGGCGAAAGCAGCGGCGCTCGCCGGGGCAGGCCGGCTCTCCCGCTGCACTACTTGC
>JBGQKF010000292.1:0-5993 GCA_041499435.1 Gammaproteobacteria bacterium | reverse complement strand
GACCTGCAGCTCGAGTTGCAGTCCATTCCCGTGCTGCGAGAAGCGGTGGCCTATTGCGAGTCGTGCGCAGATTATGTTTCTCGCGAGCTGTTCGAGGACATCCTGGAAGGCGAAGAGGAGCACGTCGACTGGCTGGAGATCCAGCTCTCGCTGCTGGATAAGATGGGACTCCAAAATTACCTGCAGTCGCAGACCTGACGCGACTTCCCCCTTATCCCAGCAGCATCTCAGGAGCGTCGAGCATGGCCAATCACAGCAGCGGCGGAAGTCCGCCGGCGGATGGCAGATGGATTGACTTTGATGTGGCGGCCAGAGTCCAATGCTGGTGCCACTACCTAAACGTCACCGCCGACGAACTGCGAGCCCTACGCGGCAATCGCAATGCGGCAACGCAGGAATGCGACCGCCAACAGGCCCGCCGATAGCATGAAATAAGTCTGCGCCTCCGGCACTGACGAGACTGACAACCTGCCGAACAGTCCGTCGACCTCGTCGTTCGGTCCGGCGGCAAAGTACAGTGCATTGGCCTGCCCCAGGCTCGCCCCATTGCCGAACTGCAACCCCCATAGTCCGTCGATCGTTATCAGCTTGCCGCTCGGATCGTGCAGCAAGCCGACGGCCTTGTGCGTAACGGGGTCGAACGCCACGATGGTGCCATCGCCGAAGTTCCCGACCAGCAGGTCACCGCTGAACTCGCCGAACCCGCTCGGCGCGAATGCCAGTCCCCACGGCGAGTTGAGCAGGCCCTGATCATCCCAAACACGGATCAACTGAATTGCGGCGGCATCGATATCCTCGGTTCGATCGTTTTGGTCGACGGTTGCCGCTGCCTACCGGTGGCCGCGGAGCGATCGGAATGGTCCGATCCGGTGCCGTTGCGAAGTCGCGCAGGTAAGGAGCGAGTTGCGCCGTGTCGATCTACCAACTGGGTGGAGGTCGAGACGAAGCTCTGCGAGCGCTGGTTTCGAGCGAGTGGAATCGATGCGATGCACGCCTGCCATTTCCCCTGACAAACACGACGAGAAAATTGGCTGGCGGCCCCGTGCGAGCACGGGCTGGCTGGCTAGCTAGCTAGTGGGCTATTGCTGTAAGACTCGACCGGTTGCCCAGCCCGGCTGATCCCTCACACGTCTCGCTCACGGCATTGCTCGTAAGCGCTTGGGTCGCATGCTGGATAACAATGAGAATACATCTCATTTGCATCCTTTGTCAATGGATCGCCGAAGAGACATGAGACACGCTCTTGAAAAGATTTCCTCGTGACACACCCAAACCGCCAATCCCCTCGCCCGCGGCCCTGCACGCGCATCCAATCGGCGGTTCGCCCCGTACAACTTAGCTGAGCCCGGGCAACTGACAGCGGACGATCTGAAACCAGCAGACATGTAAACGTTGGACAACATGACTCACCACATTCGATTCATAGTTATGTTCTTCGCAATGGCGCTCGCGCGCGGCGCGATGGCGCAGCAAACACCCGGCACCGCAGCGCAGCCGCCGCGGGTTGAGACGGCGATCTTTGCCGGCGGCTGTTTCTGGTGCGTAGAAGCCGATTTCGAAAAGCTGCCGGGCGTGGTGGATGCGGAGTCGGGCTACACGGGGGGACACGTAAAGAATCCTACCTACGAGCAGGTGAGCGCGGGCGGCACCGGTCACGCGGAGTCGGTTCTGCTGCGTTTCGATCCGACGAAAATAACCTACGCGCAGCTGCTAGATTACTTCTGGCACCACATCGATCCGACGGTCAAAGATCAGCAATTCTGCGATCACGGCAATCAATATCGGAGCGCGATCTTCTACCAGAATGAGAGCCAGCGGCTGGCGGCCGAAGCGAGCAAGGCCGCATTGGAAAACAGCGGCCGCCTTGCGCACATCTACACCGAGATCGTACCGGCAGGCCCTTTCTATTCTGCCGAGGATTACCACCAGGACTACTACAAGAAAAATCCGTTTCGGTACAAATACTATCGCACCAGCTGCGGCCGCGACGCGCGCGTGAGCGAGGTCTGGGGGTCGAAGCACTGAGGCCGATCGCCACTCTGGCCGGTCGCCGCATCAAGCAGCAGGGGGTCGCTTCGCACTCCACGCCTTCACCAGCGGGCCGATGGTGAGCGCCTGGACCAGGATACTGAAGATCACGACCCCATACGTAGCAGCGATGATGAAGTCGCGGCCCGCGAACGCCGGCAGCGTAAGCGCCAATGCGACCGAGATGGCGCCGCGCAACCCGCCCCACGTCATAATTCCGATCGCATGGTCGCGCATCCGCCGAAACGCAGTCATCGCCGCCAGCGGCGCGCCGACGCTCACGAACCGGGCGAGCAGCACCAGTGGAATGGCAACCACCGCGATCAGCAGATGACTGGCCGACAGGGGCAACGCAATGATCTCGATGCCGACCAGCCCGAACAGCAGAAGATTGAGCAGCTCGTCGAGCAGCTCCCAGAACGAGAATAGATGCTGTCGGGTCGACTCGGACATCGCCAGGCGCCGGCCCTGGTTGCCGATCAGCAGGCCCATCACCACGGCTGCGATCGGGGCCGATGTATGCAGCGCCTCGGCGAGAGCGTACCCGCCCGTGGCCATCGCCAGCGTGATCATGATCTCGGTCGGATAGCTGTCCAAGCCCCTCAATAGAACGAATCCCACCAGGCCTACAGCCAGGCCGACTGCGATTCCACCCAGCACCTCGCGCGCCAGCAGCAACGCCGTCGCGCCGAGCGGCTCGGGATGTCCCGCGTTCGCGATTCCCAGGATGGTCAGGAACGCAACTACGCCGGTCCCATCGTTGAACAAACTTTCACCTGCTATCTTCGTTTCCAGCGATTTCGGCACACCCGCATTGCGTAGCACCGCCAGCACAGCGATCGGGTCTGTGGGTGAGATCAAGGCACCGAACAGCAGGCAGTGGATGAAGCCGAGCTGCATTCCCAATGCCTGCGAGGCGAGGAACATTCCGGCGCCGACGATGAATGTCGACAGCAGCACACCGACAGTCGCGAGCACGCCGATCACCCATTTTTCCCTGCCGATGTCAGCCAGATCGATGTGCAGACTGCCGGCAAACAGCAAAAAGCCGAGCATCCCGTGGAAGACCGTCTCGGAGAAATCCACCGCCTGCAGGGCATGCGCGGCCCAAACCGAAACCGCAGGAATGAGCTTTCCGGTGAATGCGATCGCGAGCGTGGTCACCAGCCCGATTGCGGTAATCCCGATCGCATCGGGAAGCCGGATCAGCCTGTAATTGAGATAACCGAACAACGCGACCAGCGTGATGATGATGCCGGAGAGTTGAAATAGGGACATCGGCACGTTGTCTTCAGCAGCGGCGCAGTCACCGGGCCAATGAATCGATGGATCGGCCGGCAGCGGTGTGTTCCTCGATGTGATCGGCCATGTGCAGCGTTCCTTGTTTGCGTAAGTATCTGGGAAGCCGGATTGTATGCCCTCGGCACGCCAGTGATTGTCCGCACACGGGGGGCGTCTTCATGAATTATCCAGGCTAGTATGTATTTCGCGCCGGTGACCTGGGCACCGAGCGCGGGTGAGCCATGGGGCGCCGCAGCCCCGCTCGCAATGTGGCAAGCTGCGAGCGCGCGGAATATGATGCCAATTCCGCGCATCGTCACTCTCGCTCAACGTGCAACATCGCATCCGTCTGGGCATGCTCACGCCTTCATCCAACACAACGGTGGAGCCCGTCACCGCCGCGATGCTCGCACCGTTGCCCGACGTCAGTGTGCATTTCTCCCGCTTCCCGGTGACTGAGATAGCTTTGTCGGAGGGTGCGCTGGCGCAATTCGACCCGGCTCCGATGCTCCGTGCGGCCGAATTGCTCGCGCATGCCAAAGTCGATGTGCTCGCCTGGAACGGCACCTCTTCGGGCTGGCTGGGCTTCGATTCCGACGTGCGGTTGTGCGCTTCGCTCTCGCGCGAAACGGGCATTGCCGCCTGCACTTCCGTGCTGGCCTTAAATGCGCTGTTCGAACGCACGCGTGTGCGGCGCTTCGCGCTGGTGACCCCTTATCGAGACGATGTGCAGCAGGCAATCATGCACAACTATGAGCGCGCAGGCTTCCAGTGCGTAGCCGAGCGGCATCTCAGCCTGCAGGACAACTTCAGCTTCGCCACCGTCACTGCCGATCAACTGCGCGCGATGGTCCGTGAGGTGGCGCAAACCCGTCCCGATGCGATCGTCATCTTCTGCACGAATCTGCGCGGCGCTCCGCTGGTCGCTGCGCTCGAAGCCGAGCTCGGCATCCCAATCTATGACACGATTGCCACGGCCGTGTGGAAATCTCTCAGCATCGCGGGAGCGGACGTGCGGCGTGTTACGGGCTGGGGCCGGATGTTCCAGACACCGGCATAACCACGCCAAACCGTTCCGTGCCTCGCGGCCGAGCTTCAATCCCGTGCGATGGTGTTGCGCAGGCAGCCGATGCGATCCACCTCGACCTCGACGACATCTCCGGCTTTCATGAACACCGGCGGATTGCGGCGAGCGCCCACGCCCCCTGGCGTCCCGGTTACGATCACGTCTCCCGCCACGAGCGGCGTGAACATCGAGCAATACGCGATCAGCCGTGGAATCGAAAAGATCATCATCTCGGTCGTCGCGTGCTGCATCACCTGCCCGTTCAACCGCGTCGTGAGGCTCAAGACCGCACCCGGCTCGATCTCATCGGCGCTCACCATCCACGGCCCGAAGCCACCGGTCGCGGCGAAATTCTTGCCCGGCGTGAACTGGCTGGTGTGCCGCTGCCAGTCGCGCACCGAGCCGTCGTTGTAGCAGCTGTACCCTGCGATATGCGACCAGGCATCTGCCTCCGCAATCCGCCTGCCGGGCTTGCCGACGATCACCGCGATCTCGCCCTCGTAGTCGAGGCTGGTCGATTCGCGCGGGCATAACAGCGGTTGGTTGTGGCCCGTCTGCGATTCGCTCAACCGCAGGAACACTGTCGGATGGTCGGTACGCTCGCGTTGTGTTTCGACGCGATGCTCTTCGTAATTGAGACCGATACACAGAATCTTCGCCGGATTGGGAATGACCGGCAGCAGCGATACGGTTTGGAGGTCCGCATCGGCTCGCGCCTGTCGGGCGATCGCCTGCGCTTCCGCCAATGCATCACCGGCGATCAGCGCTTTCAGGTCCGGATACTTCGATCCCAGTCGCGACTCAAGATCGATCACGCCAGCGTCCGTGACGATGCCATAGCTGTCCTTGCCATTGCGGCGATACGAAGTCAGTTTCATGTGCTGTAGTCCTCCGTGGAAATAGGTTGGCGAGGCCGAGGCTCAACTGCGCATGATCGCACTGCCCCAGAGATTCAGCGTGTGCTCTTCGTGCGGCCATGTTCTGCGCTCGCGGTCGGCGGCGCAGACCTCCAGCTCGGCCGAGATCTCGACCAGATTGCCCTCGACATCCTTCACCATGAAGAACACGTCGTTGCCGGGACCGTGGCGCCCCACGCCCCAGAAGATGGGGATGCGCCGCTCGCCCATGCGATCGGCCCACAGCCGGACGTGCTGCCAGTCGCGCGTCTCGTAGGAATGATGATCCAGCCGCGCCTCGGGCGCGCCGAACAATGCCACGGTGTGGTGCTCGGCGTCAGTGCGCAGAAAGGCGGCACGCAGGGCGCCCTCATCATCCAAGACACGATCGGAAACGACGAAGCCGAGCGCATGCTCGTAGAACGTCGTCATCTGCTCGATGCGCGGCGTGCGGAAGCCGACGTGTTGCAAGCGGGCTGGCAGCGGAGCCACAGCGGCATTGCGCTCGCGCACTCCGAACACGGCAACGTTGCCGTCGGGATCGGATACGCTGAAAGCCGCGCCATCGAAGTGCGGCGAAGGGCTCGCCGCGAGCGTGACCGACCGCGATGTGAGGGCCGCGCGGTAGCGATCGAGCTCGTCGCGGGTCGCGAACGCGAAGGCGATGAATGCGGCGCGGTTCGCCTGCCCTGGCACGATCACGATCTCTCGCTCAGGCGCAG
>JBGQKF010000291.1:0-6017 GCA_041499435.1 Gammaproteobacteria bacterium | reverse complement strand
CCGCGCCGTGGACGAGTCGAAAAAGTAACCAGCTTCGACTGCGAGTTAGTCTCACGAAAAGGGCGGGTCCTCCCGCCCTTTTTTATTTGCTCAGCAGCCCCAGCCGCCGTGCCTCCTTGACCGCCTGCGTGCGGTTGCGGGCGGACAACCGCTTGAACAACTCCTTCAGGTGCTGCTTTACCGTGCCCTCGGTGACGCCGAGCGCATTGGCGATCTGCTTGTTCGGCAGGCCGTCGGCGAGCAGCGGGAGAATCTCCAGATGGCGCGTGGTCAATGCGTCCGCACCTTGCGCCACGGGGCGTACGAACGTGGCGTCGGGCACGTACACCTCACCGCTCAGGATGCGCCGCAGGGCATCGAGAAGCTGCTCGCTGCCGGCAAGCTTGGGGATGAAGCCGCGCGCACCGCCTTCGAGCAACGGGCGGATGACGTTTGCATCGCTCAGGCCCGAAACGATCGCAATCGGCAGCTCAGGGTAGCGGCGTCGCAGCGCGAAAAAGCCTTCACCGCCGTTCATGCCCGGCATTTCCAGGTCGAGCAGCAGCAGATCGACCGGCCATTCGAGCGCGAGCTTGTCCATGGCGGCCTGCAGGGTCCCGGCCTCGAGCGCGGTCACGTCCGCATCGAGCAGCTTCAGGAAGAAGCGAATGCCTTCCCGGAACAGCGGATGGTCGTCGGCGTGCAGGATCTTCATCGTATGATGTCGGCGTAGCTTGCCGCATTATCTGCGACGCCGGGGCGCCGCGCCAAACGGCACATCAACGCTTGGCAGCCGCCGACTCGCGCACCGGGACGGGTCGTTCGGGATGCTCCGGGCGCGCAGCCGGCAGTGAGAAGAAAAATTCATTGCCGCCATCGGGTGCGGGAGCGGCGCCAACATCACCGCTCAGTCGGGTGACGATGCGCTGAGTGGTGGCAAGTCCCAGACCGTGCCCCGCCGCGCGGCTGCGATGCAGGCGCGTGAACGGCGTGAACACCCGTGCGCGCTCATCCGCCGACAGCGGCTCGCCGTTGTCGCGCACCCAGAAGCGCACGTGGGAGCCCTCGGCAGCGGCACCGAGCTGCACCCGTGGCGGCGAGCCCCCGTACTTCAACGCGTTGCTCAGCAGGTTGAGCCATACCTCCGCAACCCATGGCGCATAGCCAAGCGCGCGCGGCCACTTCTCCGGCAATTGGATGGAAGCGTGCGTGCGCGCCTGCAGATCGACCAGCTGACTTTGCACCTTCGCCACCACGGCGGCCATGTCGATCACCTGCAGCTCCACATTCTGCTGCGACACCGTGGAGAGCAGCAGCAGCGCATCCACGACCTCACCGGTCATGGCCATCGCTTCGAACGCCTGCTGCACCAGGTGCCGCTGCTCCTCATTGAGGTCGCTCGATTTGTACTTGTACAGGATCTCGAGGAAGCGGTTGGCCGCTGCGAGCGGCGTTTTGAGACTGTGCGCGATGGTGTGCGCATAGGCTTCCAGCTCCGCGTTCTTGGCGGCGAGATCTTCGCTCTTCTCCACCAGCTCGCGCTGCAGGCGATGCAGCTGCAGATGATGGCGGATGCGTGCCACCAGCTCTTCGCGCTGGATCGGCTTGGTTACGTAGTCGACCGCGCCGAGGCGAAAGCCCTCGACCTTGTGCGCGGCATCGTCCAGCGCGGTCATGAAGATCACCGGAATCGCAGCGACCGAGGGCTGCGCCTTGAGACGGCGGCACACCTCGAAGCCATCCATGTCCGGCATGCGCACATCGAGCAGCACCAGATCGGGCGTGCCCCGATGGATTTTCTCGAGCGCCTGTTTGCCGCTGCGGGTCAGCATCAGCTCGAAGCCCTGCTCGGCGAGAAAATCGGAGATGAGCCGCAGGTTCTGCGGCGTGTCATCGACGATCAGCAGGCGCGCGCCGGCGAGCTCATTCGGCTGTGACATCGCTACGAGCTCCCAGACAACGCTGCAGCAGCACGACCAGCGCCTCCTCCTCGAAACTATGCGCAAGTCCGTACACTCGACGCGCGAACGCCGTGTAGCGCGCGTCGCGCTTCTCGAGATCGAGCGCGATCTGCTCCACGCGTACCAGCATGCCCATGCGCGCCAGCTCGAGCAGCTCTTCGATCACGGCGCGCTCGGGTGCGATGAGCTCGCTCTGCGGCCGCGCTCCCGCAGCGGCATCCGGGGTCGCTTCGGCATCGGCGTAGCGCCACCGCGGCCCCAGGACGTGTCCGATCACGTCCAGCAGTTCGCTGGTCTGGAATGGCTTGCGCAGGCACTCGGAGAAGGTATCCTGATCGGCCTCAGCGCGCTCCAGGTCTGCACCGCTCGCTGACGCGGCGACGATGGGTACCCTTTGCAGCCGCGGCGTGCGGCGAATCGCATGCGCGGCGTCGAAACCATTGGTGCCGGGCATGCGCAGGTCCATGACGATGAGATCGGGCGTGTGCTTGCGCGCAGCCGCCACCGCTTCCTGTCCGTCCGCGGCGAGCTCCACCTGAAAGCCGATCGGCTCGAGCATCTGCCGCAGCAGCATGTGATTTTCCGGCTGATCATCCACCGCGAGCACGGTGAGGCGGCTGCCCTCGTAGCCTGCGATGCGCTGAGCGGTGTCCGGAGCGGGCTGCTGCTCGTGCACCACCGGCAGGGTAACCCAGAAGCGAAAATCGCTGCCGCCGCCCGGCTGGCTGTCGACCTCGATGCGCCCCCCCATCGCATTGGCGAGCTCGCGGCTGATCGCGAGCCCGAGGCCGGCACCGGCTTCACGCCGCTGCCCTTCGGCCTGCTCGAACGGCGCAAAGATGCGCGCCAGATCCTTCTGTGCGATGCCCACTCCGGTGTCCTGGACCGATACGCGCAGCTCGATCTGATCGTCGTCGACGGGCGTGGACTCGGCGGCGAGCGTCACACTGCCTTTCTCGGTGAACTTGATCGCATTGCCGAGCAGGTTGAGCAGGATCTGGCGCAGGCGCCGGCCATCCACTTTCACCACCGGCGGCAGATCCGCCGCGGCCCGCAGGAAAAAGTCCAGTCCCTTCTGCTGCGCATCGACACGCACCATCGCCGCGATCTCCTCGAGCAGCGCGCGCAGCGGCACCGGGGCCGGAACCATTTCGAGATGCCCGGAGCGAATGCGCGACAGATCGAGCAGATCATTGATGAGCGAGAGCAGATGCTGGCCGCTTCGCGCGATGGTGCCCAGCGCTTCGTGGCGGGAGGCCTCCGCCAGCTTGCCTTCGCGGACCAGATCCGCGTAGCCGAGAATCGCGTGCAGCGGTGTGCGCAGCTCGTGGCTCATGTTCGCGAGAAAATGGTCCTTCGCCCGGGCGGCCGCCTCGGCCTCCGCGCGCGCCGCCATCAATGCACGCCGCTGCCCGCTGAGCTGCCGGATCCACAGCACAGCCGCCAGGAGAATCGCGGAGAACACGCTCACCGAGGTCCAGATCGCGCGGTAGTCGACCTTGTTCTCGTAGCGCACGGACAGCCACTTCTGCGAGATCTCGCGCTCCTGGTCATGGCTGATACTGGCCAGCACCTTGTCGAGAATCCCGGCGAGCTCCGGCCAGTCCTTACGCACCCCCACCGAGAAGCCGACCGGTTGCAGGGACTTGTCCACCGCAGTCGCGATCTTGAGATTGCTGATACGGCGCTGGCGGATCATGTAGACGATTGGAAAGATATCGTCCACCAGGCCGTCGACCTGTCCGGTCGACACCGCCATCAGCCCGTCCAGCAGATCGGGGTACGAAGCCACGTTGTAGTTCGGGTACACGCGTGCCGCGAGCTGCTTGGACGAGTGGCCCTCGACCACGGCGACGCGGTTCTCGCCGAAATCGCGCAGGCTGCTCACAAAGCTGTAGTTGTCGCGCGTTACGATGACGTTGACGTAATGCAGGTACGGCTTGGTGAACACCAGGAACTGCTCGCGCTCGGCCGACGGCGCCACAGCCAGTATCACATCGAGCTCGCGCTTGCGCAGCTTGTCTTCGACGGTGGCGAAGTCGCGCAGCTGCGACACCTGGAATTGGGCATCGACCTTGTGCTTGATGATGTCCAGATAGTCGGCGATGATCCCGGTGAATTTTCCGTCGACGTCCTTGAACTCGTAGGGCGCGTAGTTGGTTTCCGCGCCGACGCGGATGTTGTGGTGCTTGGCGAGCCAGGCCTTTTCGCGCCAGGTGAGCTCCATGCCCGGGGCGGCGGGCGTGGGTTCGTCGGCGGCAGCAGGCCCCGGCAGCGCGAACTGAGCGCACGTGCAGATGAGCGCCAGCCACATGAGCGGGCTGCGCGCGGATGCGGGCAGCGGGTCGATCGCTCGGCTTGCTCTCAATTGCGTTCGACTCACTGCGCTGTGCCCGCAAGCGGGTCTGGGTGCTCTATCATGCTGCTGGCGCCCTCAGGGCTGGATTGCCACGGCAGGAACGCCGCGGATCTGCTTACTCTACCGCTTGCAACGGGCGGTGTCACATCTACGTGGGAAGCGCCCACCGTGCTCCCGCTTCCCGCTCCACCAGCTCCCAGTACCACTGCGCAAGCCGGGCAGTCAGCGGACCGGGCACCGGGAACGTCCGCGTGGCGATCGCATGCACCGGGACGACGCCGCGCACGCTGTTGGTGATGAAGGCTTCGTCGCTTGCCAAAGCGATGGCCGGTTCAATCGATGCCTCCCCAACTGGAATGCCGTGGGCGTGAGCCAGCTCCAGCACGGCGGCACGAGTAATGCCGGGCAGGATCCCGGCTTCCAGCTCGGGCGTGAGCAGGACTGCTTCGCGCACGAAGAAGACGTTGCTGTAAGCGCATTCGGCGATGGCGCCGCGCGAGTCGAGCAGCAGAGCCTCATCGGCGCCCGCATCCGTCGCTTCGGCCAGGGCGAGAATGCTGTTGAGATAGTTGGCCGTCTTGGCGTGCGGCGGCAGGCAATCGGCCGGCGTGCGCCGCACTGCTACTGGCTCCAGCTTGACGCTGGCCTGCGCAGGAGCGCTCGCCCGGTAGCACGCGATCAGATAGGTCGGTACACCAACCTCGCGGATGCTGGGGCCGCGCGCGCTCGAACCGCGCGAAACCGTGATGCGGAGAATCGCATCAGCAATGGCGTTGCGCTCGAGGACCGCGTGCAGATCGTCTTCCATTTGCGCGAGCGTGGCAGGCGGCTCGATCCGCAGCGCTGCCAGCGATTGCATCAGCCGCTGCAGATGCGCGCGCGGGCGGAACAGACGCCCGCCATAAGCGCACAGCGTGTCGAAGGCAGCGTCCCCGTAGAGAAAGCCACGATCGGACACCGGCACCCGTGCATCCGGTTCGGCGACGAAGCGCCCGTTCAGCAGGAACTGCATGTTCAGGCGCCAGCAATTTTGTACGGGGTGCCCTCGAGATCGCCGCGCCGATCCAGCGCCACCGCATCGAGGAGCGCCTTCCCCTTGAGCAGCGCCTCGTCGAATTCCGCCTGCGGATCGGAGCCGGCGACGATCGCACCACCGACTCCGATCGAAAGCCTCCCAGCCTGCAGCACGACGGTGCGAATGACGATATTGAGATCGGCACAGCCATTGAGCGACACGTAGCCGAGCGCGCCCGAGTAGACTCCGCGCGCACTTTGTTCCAGCTCATCCAGTATTTCCATGGTGTGAATCTTCGGCGCGCCGGTCATCGAGCCGCCCGGGAATGCCGCACGGATGCAGTCCACCGCATGCATGTCGGCGCGCAAACGGCCCGTGATCGTGCTCACCATCTGATGCACCGTCGCGTAACTTTCGACCTCCATCAGCGCCGGCACGCGAACCGATCCGATCTCGCACACGCGCCCCAGGTCGTTACGCAACAGGTCTACGATCATCAGATTCTCGGCCCGGTTCTTTTCGCTAGCCGCCAGCTCGGCCGCGATGCGACGGTCACTCGCCGCGTCGCTGCCCCGCGGAGCAGTGCCCTTGATCGGCTTCGCCTGCACGTTGCGCTCGCGGTCGATGCGCAGGAAGCGCTCGGGCGAGCTGCACAGTACGGCAAGATCATCGAAGCGCAAGTAGGCAGCGAATGGCGCTGGAT
>JBGQKF010000290.1:0-6017 GCA_041499435.1 Gammaproteobacteria bacterium | reverse complement strand
GACCAGCGCAGCAAAAGCACCAGCTCGGCGACATACACGGCCAGGACCGCAACAACGACGACCAGCACTTCCCGCCAGGTGACGACCAACGCTTCCATGCGCGCTCCCACTGCAACACCGCAGTGGAGTTTGCTACTTCGAGGCGGGGCCGTCAACTCGCGTGCCGGGCCGTCGCGGCAAATCAATGCTGGCAGCGTCGGGCGCAGCAACTACGCCGATGAAGGTCCGTATGTGCGTGACAGGCGCTGCTCGGCGCTGATGCTGGTCAGAACTTCGCGCAGCTCGCGCATCCAATCTCTGGTCAAAATCTCGACCTGCTCGTCGAGCTGCATGATTTCGCGCAGCAGCGCACGCTTGCGCTCGCGCTCGCGGGTGTCGCGCCCCGGTTCACGGTCGAGGTCACGCAGCTCATCGACCAGAACGCCGCGCTCGCGCTCCAGCGTGACCAGGCGCTCCCAATCGCTCCTCTGCGCAGCGTCCAACATGCTGCGCGTGAGCTCGAGGGCCTTTTCATAACGCTGCATGATGGCGTGCACGCCCGTCAAACTGTCCTCCCCACCGAACGCTCAAGCCTTCCCCAGGCTCACCGAGGCGCGGCGCTCGAGCGGCTCGATCGGGACGGCCACCGCAGGCTTGTCGCGCTGCTCGAGAATTTCCCAGGCATGCTTGAGCTCGCTGAGCAGCCGGGCCGCCTCGTCGAGCGAACCGACGTCATTCTTCAAGTTGGCGTGCAGCAGGCGCGAGGAGATGTATTCGTACAGCGCCAGGAGGTTCTGCGCGATCTCTCCGCCGGCATCGACGTTGAGCGCTGCGCGCAGGCCCTCGTCGATGATGGAGATGGCTTTAGACAGCGCAGCTCCTTTGGCAGCGACGTCGCGGCGCTCCATGGCGGCCCGGGCCGCGAAAACGGACTTGAGCGCGCCGTCGTAGAGCATGATGATCAGGCGTTGCGGTGATGCGCTCTCCACGCCGGTTTCCACTTCCAGCGCCGAGTAGCTGTTGAGTGCTCGTGCCGTGAAGGCTGTCATAGCGTCTGGTTTCTCCGTGTTTCTATGTGATCTAAGGTAGCCTCGCCAGCTGTTGAGTGAGAAACGCGCTGGTGCTTTGCATGTTGCTGAGCAACGTATCCAGCGCGGTGAACTGCGCGCGGTAGCGTTGTTCGATTCCACTCAGCCGTTGATTCAAGGCATCGCGCTGTTGATCGATGTCTTTGATGCTGCGGTTGATGCCATCGCTACGACCGGCGAGCAATCCAGTGTTGGATAGCATATCGTCGAGCACTCCATTGAGCGCCTGTGCATACCCGCGCGTGAACGAGACCGTGCCCCGGGAACCAAGCGAGCCGCCGGGAATTTCCACCGACAACCCATCCGCTGAGGTCAGCGTTTGACCAGAGCCGGTGGCAGCGGAGCCATTGATAGAGCCCGCGACATTCGCTCCAGCCGTACTGACGGGAGCGCTTCCCAGCAGCGCGTTCGCAGCGGTTCCGCCTGCGCTCACCATAGATGCGGAACCATAGCGTTTCGAAGTGATCGTCAAAGCCCCGCCAGACTCGGTTACCAGCACTCCGCTTCCGTGCGAAGACAGCTCGCTCGCGCCGTTCACAGCGGCTTGTACCTGCGCTGCGAGCGAGGCAGGGGTGTAGGTGCCTGCTGCAAGCTTCACCGTTGCGGCGAGGCCATCGACTGTGATCGCGAGCTGATCGTTCACCCCTGCAGTGATCGTCGTGCCCGCCGGCGCACTGGCGACCAACTTGCCCTGGGTAGCCAAGCTGGTGACGCTGATACTGTAGGTGCCTGGCTGAGTGTCTTGTCCTGCTTTTTTGAAGCTCACGAGACTGTCCGAGGTGCGTCCCACCGAAGTAAACAGCGCGGCCAGATCATCAGCGTTGCCTAGCGCGGCGTTCAACTTGCCATCATCGATGGCGAGCGTGCCATCGCGCTGAAACGCGATGCCGGCTGACCCTAACACCGGCAAGCTGCTGCTCGCCAATCCGGGCAGCACGTTGGACAAGGCGTCGCGCAGCCGGCTTTGTACGGTGCGCGCCGCTGCATCGCCGATCAGAGGTCCGGACTGGCCCGCGCCTGTGGTATCAAATTTGGTAAGGTCGGTCAGTGTCTTGTCGAAGTCGTTGTAAGACTTCACGAAAGCCTGGATGGCGGACTTTGCGCCAGATACGTCGCCCGCCACCGTTACGCTGGTGCTTCCCGTTGCTGCGAGCGTGAGCGTAACGCCGTCGATCGCCCCGCTCACCGTGTTCGAAGCGCTCGACACCGACACTCCATCCACCGTCAAGTTCGCGTCGGCAGCCGCGGCAGTCTGCGTGAGATTTTGAGTACCGCTTGCATCGTAGCTCAGCAGGCTTTGCAGCGCGGCGTCACCATTCACGCTGATACGCAGGCTGTGCGACGCGCCACTGGAGGCGCTGCTCAATGCGAGGCGATAAGGTGTACCGCTGCCGTCATTGACGATACTGGCGGTGACGCCGATTTGCGCGCCATTGATCGCATCGCGGATGCCTTGCAGCGAGTTGTTACTGCTGTCGATGCTGACGCTGCCGGAAGGCTGTGTGCCGTCTTGAACAAAACTCGCTCCGGTGTAGACACCGGAGGCCAGCGCTCCCCCACTGATCGTTCCGAAATCAAATGTGAGTACGGTACTGGCGCCTGACCCAATGGCAGCAGTAAGGCTGCTCTGTCCAGCGGCAACCAGAGATTGCGCCTGCGCCAACTGCGTGACGTTGAGCGAGTGGGTACCGACGGGAGCATTGGCACCAGCCGATGCACTCAACACCGAGGCGTTGGCTGGGGTCGCTGTCACAGCCTCGAATTTCGCTAGGCTGTCCAGCCCTGACACCGCCGATTGAAACCCGGCCAGCGCACCGCGGAGATTGCCGTAAGCAGACAGCTGTGCCTGGTAACTCGCCTCTTTCTGATCCAGCAACGTGAGCGGCTGCTGCTCTACGTTCATGAGCTGGGTCACGATGTTGTTGACATCCAGCCCCGAACCGATGCCAGGCGATGAGAGCGCCATCGCTGCTACCCCCGTGGAAATTCTCTGGCCCTATATCGGCCAGAGAGTTGAGTGCTTTAGCCGGCTTGACCCCGGCCGCGAACCGCTCACGCTTGCTGCCGCACCAGCAAGCCCTGCAGCCTCTCCAGGGAGCGGCTGATCGCGATCGCGACCTCGGATGGAATCTGACGAATCACCTGGTCAGTCGCGGTATCCACCACTTTGACCACGAGCTTGCCCGTGCCATCATCGACCGAAAAGCGCAGATTCTGACTGGTTTCCTCCAACTTGCGGTTGATCGCAGCCACTGCTTCATGCAGCGGCAGCGGGTGTGCCACGGACTGAGGAAGATCGGCGGGCTGCGCCGGGGTCCCAGTGGCGTTCACCGCCGGACGGTTGATTGTGACGAGACTCTGCCCGCTACCGAGGGGCAAAGAATTTTGAATTGGAATGGCCATGGCTACACCTCGCTCAGTTGGAGCACTGTGCTTGAGCTGTGGTCCCGAGCTGTTTGCATAACCTGCTCATCGCGATAGCGAGGAGAGCGCGTACCGCTCTCCCCGCTTCCTGCGATGAACCTCAACCTTACCGAAGCAGCGTCAGAACATTATTGGGAACCGCATTGGCTTGCGCCAGAATGGCGGTACCCGCCTGCTGCAGGATCTGCGCACGCGTCAGGTTCGCCGTCTCCTGAGCGAAGTCGGCATCCTGAATCCGTGAGCGTGAAGCGGTCAGGTTCTCCGACGTAGTCTGCAAATTGGAGATCGTGTTCGCGAAGCGCGATTGCAAGGCACCGTAGTTCGCGCGCTGGCCGTTCACCACCGCCAACGCCGAATCCACCAACGCCAGCGAACGAGTCGCCGAAGCGAAACTGCTGATATCGATGTCCGCCACCTTCTGCAGCTGTCCCGCGTTGACACCGGCGGTAACCAGGAAGTCGGTGCCATTGCCCGCGGTGATGCTGAAAGATTTGTCCGAATCAACCGTCAGTTCACCGGTGAACCAGGTGCCATCGCCGTTGGCCCACACCCCGGTCGTGGCAGTTTGGCCGATTCCCGAAACGGTCCCACCGGTGGCTGTGTTTCCGTCGATGACGGAGCGATCTTCTGCATCCACCTGCCCGGCATTGCTGGCATCAGCTGCGATGCGGACGTCAGAACCGGTGTTGCTCGTCAGCTCGACGCCGAACATGCCATTGTCGGTCGTGACGACCTTCGCAACGACGCCGGTCTTCGCGCTGACGTCGTTGAACGCAGTCACCGCGGAGCTGAGTTGATCGGCTGAGGTGACCGCGCCGTTGCCTGACGTGCCACCGATGGTGAAGGACACAGTCTGAAAGGTGGCCGGCGCATTGCCCGCACCAGTCTGGTTGTCCGTCGACAGGTAAAAGGTGAATGTATCGCCCTGCGTGAACACATTGCCGCCGCCACCGTCGCCAGCACCCAGTACCATATCGGTGGTCGCAGAAGCATGTACGCCCGCGTTTGCCTGATTGATGTCCGCTGCAACATCTGCAGCACTTGCGCCCGCTGCGTATTTCACGTTGAACGTACCCGCCGCGCTGCTGATGTTGAGTGTATCCCCCACCACCCGCGAAGTGTCCCCTCCCGTGCCGCTGGTGAGCAGCGACGTGGCCGTAGAGCCGATTGAGAGATCACCAATGCCAGAGGTGGTGTGTGCCGCCAGGGCACCGATGCGATAGTCGCCGTAGGCCGAGGTACGGAAGTTGGCTGAAGTCGCAGTAATGGTCTGGTTGGCGTTCGCGCCCACCTGGAAGGTGGCGGCGGTAAACGAGCCGTCCAGCAACTTCTGGCCGTTGAACTCGGTGCTGGTGGCAACGCGATCCAACTCTGACATCAGTTGCTGTGCTTCAGAGTTCAGTGCCGCACGATCGCCAGCGGAGTTAGTGGCGTTGGCCGATTGCACCGCCAGTTCACGGATACGCTGCAGGATATCTCCCGAGGTTTGCAGCGCGCCCTCTGCAGTTTGCGCCAGCGAAATGCCATCGTTGGCATTGCGGCGCGCCTGATCCAGTCCGCGGATCTGCGAGGTGAAGCGCTCGGAAATCGCCAGGCCGGCGGCATCGTCTTTGGCGCTGTTGATGCGCAGGCCCGAGGACAACCGCTGCAATGCGGTGGCCAGCGCATTCTGTGAAGTATTCAAATTTCGCTGCGCATTGAGCGAAGCGATATTGGTGTTGATGATCTGAGGCATTTGCTTCCCGCTCCTTCGATGAATATGTCGATCTCAAACAGGCTGAATCGTTTGTGATGTGATCCGACCTTGTTGCAGATTAACGGCAGGAAGGCGAAAAACTTGAGTTGTATCAATCAGCTACGAACGGTAGAAATGCGCTTGCACGGCCTCGAGTGGCTTCCTGTAACGCGTTGCGCGTAGTGCCGTGTCCAAGATTGATTAACGGCGGCACAGCGTAAAACTTGAGGTCGTATTTTTCTTGCGAGGGCTTCTAGCTACAGGCTGAGATGCGAACAGCATAAGGCTGACAGATGTGGTGTAGCTTGCGATTTTGTTATCGGCAGCAGGCGGAAAAACTTGAGCTTCGAGGATGTTTGCGAGGACTGACGAGCCATGCGATTTGCATGGAGGGCTGCAGCGCTTGTGCCCTGCATCCTTTATATCGGCGGGTTGCGCGAAAACTTGAGCCGCCGGATTCCGGGTCGCTTGGATCGCCTCACGCGCGGGCTCACGCGGATCTACGCGAGCGCCTGCAGCAGTGTACGCCTTCGTTAAAGGCACTCCCGTTCCCGCCGTAATCTTCATGAGCCGGGCGTCCGGCGCATACGATCGGGAAGTCAACCTATGGCCCTCGAAGCAGCGCAGCTACCCATTCCGGAGCTCAACCGCCTCGCTCGGGACATCCGGGCACGTATCATCAAGACTTCGCACCTGACGCAGACCCCGCACCTGGGCTCCTGTCTCTCGTGCGTCGATATCCTGGTTACTGCGTATTTTCACAGCCTGCGGCTGGATTCCGTCAATCCGCG
>JBGQKF010000289.1:0-6023 GCA_041499435.1 Gammaproteobacteria bacterium | reverse complement strand
CTTCGGCAGCAGGTAGGCGTTGTCGCCTGGCTGCGCGACGTAATTCATGCGCGCGTAGTCCATGATCGAGGCGGTGCTGCCCCAGCGCTCGGTCCACTCGCGGCTGCGCAGCTGGTCGACAGAGTAAGCGGCGTGTCCCTTGAAGTTATGGCGCAGTCCAAGCGCATGCCCGATCTCATGCGACACGACGTAGCGCAGCAGCTCGCCCATGAGGTCATTGGGCAGCGGCAGCTTTTTCGCGCGCGGATCGAGCGGGCCGACCTGCGTGAAATACCAGCGCTCGGCCAGGCGCAGCACGTTGTGGAAGAAGATCGCATGCGAGGAGATGACCTCGCCGGTGCGCGGATCGATCACGGCGGGGCCCATGGCGTTAGCCCGCCCGCTCGGCGTCCAGCGGATCACGTTGTAGCGCACATCCTCGGGATCCCAGTCGGGGTCCTCCTTCGGCGTCGGCGCATCACGGGCGATGATGGCTTTGCGAAACCCGGCTTTCTCGAAGACCTGCTGCCAGTCCTCGATGCCGCGCTTGATATAGGGCTTCCACTCGTCGGGCACTTCCGGGCTGATGAAGAACACGATTGGTTTCACCGGCTCGGACACCGCGGCGTTGATGTCCTTCTTCTCCAGCCGGAAGCGCTGAATATAAGCGCGGCTCACCTTGCCGTGCTCCTCGGTACCGTAATCGTCGAAGCTCACGCCGAAGTAGCCGACGCGATCATCCCGGTAACGCCCCTGCATGGGGTGCTCGGGCAGCAGGTGCAGGCTGGTCTGAAACAGGAAGCCCAATGAGGTCGCCCGCTTCTCGTCGTCGCCGGGTTTAAACAAGTCCGCCAGATCGGGGACCCAGGTCTGATAGAAGCGGATGTCGATGTTTTCCGGGAAAGCCTTCACCGACTGGACGTACGAGCGGCGCGGGTCGACCATGCGCATGTGGAACTGGCGCATCAGGTCCAGCGCGAAGCCCGCTGGTACCTCGTTCACCAGGATGCCGGTGATGTCGATGATCGGCGCGCCGCCGCTGCCCTCGCGGATGATGTCGAAGGCGCGCAGCGCCGTGCGCAAGGACGCGGCCTCCACACCGCGCTGCAGGCTGGACTGCTGGCGCGCCCAGATTTCGTAGCGGACGTCCTCCAGATACACCTTGTTGCCCAGCCTGGTCAGGCGGATGACGCGGTTGTCCACAGCGGAGCCGGGCGCCACGAAATCGCTGCCGGTGGAGAGCGCGGCGAACTCGGTGTTGGCGAGGATGTCCCGGTTCAGCATCTTCGGCGGGATCTCGAACATCACGCGGTCGCACACTACGTGCACGGTGAACATGCCCGACAGCGTCTGGATGCTGGGCTGCTTTCCCGGCGGGCAGGACGCGACCTTGGCCGCCGCGCCCAAGGCTGGTGGCGAGAGCATAGTGCCCAGGATGAAGCACATCACGGCGATTTCGCGCATGAGCTAATTATCTCCGAACATCTTTGTTTAAACGTAAGGCTTCGTCGCAACCGGTCGTTCGGCGAGCGGCCGGTCAGAGGCTGCGGGTGCGTAAGTTAGCGGGACTGCGCCGCAGTCGGATGACGATTACGTAAGCTTACCTCAGCCAATTCTGCGGCGTAGGGGTTTGCGCCCTGGTGCGCTGCAAGGAGAAGCGGAAGGAGAAGGTCGTCATAAGGGCGCCGCCGCAGTTGCGGGGTCAGGCGCGCTTCACCGCGTCGCGAATCTCGCGCAGCAGGACGATGTCCTCGGTTGGCGCGAGCGGCTCCGCCGGTGCGGGCCGGCGTTTGAAGCGGTTGATCTGCTTCACCATGACGAAGACGACGAAGGCCAGGATGATGAAGTTCAACGCGACATTGAGAAAGTTGCCGTAGGCGATCACCGGTACGCCGGCTCTCTTGTATGCCTCCAGAGTGGGCGGTACGGCCGGCGGATTGGCGAGCGGGATGAACAGGCCGGAGAAGTCCGCCTTGCCGAGCAGGCCGGCGAGGACCGGAGTAATGAGATCGTTGACCACCGAATCGACGATCTTGGCAAAGGCGACGCCGATGATGATGCCGACGGCAAGATCGACTACGTTGCCCCGGCTCACGAATTCGCGAAATTCGAGGATGAAGCTTTTCATGACAGTCTCCTTGGATCGTTCTATCGGCGAAAAATCGCCCCCATCCTAACCTTCCCCCGCAAGCGGGGGAAGGAACTAGAACCATGGCTTCTGATCGACACGCTTGCTGGATTGCGAGTGCTCGAGGCGAGCACCGAGCTATGAGAGAGGCGCTGAAGGTGCTCGATCGCGTTCGCGGCTCGAAGCTCCTAGCGCCGCCCAGCCTCAAGCAAAAGATCAAGGCGGGACGCCTCTAAGGACGCGGCGCAGCGGCCGCCCCCTCAGGCATCGCCTTGGCGCTCTACGCCTCCAACCCTAGGATGCTGTACGCCGGGATCGGCCGGTGAAATCCCTTGAGCGAGAGTTCGCCGGCCGACTCGACCCGCAGCAGAGCCTCGGTGGTTGCCAGCACGCGCTTGGAAATCAGGATCTGCCCGGGTTTCGCCTCTGCGCACAGGCGCGCGGCGAGGTTGGTGACCGAGCCGATCGCGCCGTAATCCCAGCGTCCCTCGAAGCCGATCGCGCCGATCGTGGCATAGCCCTGTGCGATGCCGATGCTCAAGTCGAGGTCGTAGCCGAGCTTGCGCCATTTTTCGATGAGCTGTGCCGCGCACTGTCGCACTGCGAGCGCCATACGCACCGCTCGCTCGCCTGGATTGGGTACGGGGACCGGGTCGTTGAAGAAGATCATCATGCCATCGCCTGCGAAGCGTTCGAGTGTGCCTTCATGCTCGAGTATCAGCTTGCCGACCTCGGCGTGGTACTCCCGGAGCACGCCCATGACTTCTTCCGGCTCCGCGGTCTCGGCAAACGCAGTGAAGCCACGTAGATCCACAAACACCACCGTTACGTCGCGACGATGGGTCTTGAGTGGATCTTCGGCACCGCCTGCCACGATCAGCTCGGCAAGCTGAGGCGAAAAGAAACGCTTCAAGCGACCGAGCCGCTCCAGCAGAGCAACCTGTTCCGCAACGCGTTGCTCGAGCGTGCGGTTCCACTCTGCGAGCTCGTGCAGATGCTGCGCTTCGCGGTCGCGCAGCCGCTTCTTCTCCAGGCACGCGCCGATCCGGGCTCGCAGCAGCACCGCATTGAAAGGCTTGGGCAGGTAATCCTCCGCGCCGAGCTCAATGCAGTGCACTACGCTTTCGATCTCGTCCAGCGCTGAGATCATCAGTACTGGAATATTGCGCAATTCCGAGTCCGCCTTGAGGTGGTGCAGGACCTCGTAGCCGTTCATGTCGGGCATCATGACATCCAGCAGCACCAGATCGACATGCTGCTGGCGAACGAGCTCGAGCGCCTGCGCACCGCCCGAGGCGACGATGACGCGATGGCCGTCACGCGTCAGGCGCCGCTCCAGGATCTCGCGATTGCTCTGGTTATCGTCGACCACCAGGATTAAACCGGTTTCGACATGACGCTCGACAGCAGGTGCGTCAAGAGCCGGGCGCTGTGTCGCGCCGGATTGTGTTGAGGGTGAGGATACCCCGCTGGAGAGCAGCGCCTGCAGATTTGAAACGGCAAGCGCGATGCGCCCGAGGTCCTCGTGCATTCCCTGTGCGTCGGCTTGCGCGGCTTGTCCGCTGAGTGCTTCAACGGCATTGATTATCGACTGCAGCGGGCTGGTCAACTGCGATGTGAGACCAGCGAGATCGACCTCACCGCCGTCCGCCGGCACCTTCCCGAAGAAATCATTTACCAGTAACATCAACTTCCGCGCTTCCTCCTGCACGCGACGCAGACCCGGTTCGAACACAGCAGAGTCGGCTGCAGCCATATCTTCGAGCAGCATTTCGCTGTAACCGATGATGTGGTTCAGCGGGGTGCGTACTTCATGGCGCAGATGAGCAAGCGCGGCGCGATCCATGTTCGCTACGAGGCCTCCTGTTTGCCGGTGCCGATCAAGGTATCCACCAATGTGCGCATATCGGCGAGCAGGGTGTTCTCGCCTGCGGCTCCTTTCTCCAGAATTCGCACCACCGAGCCGCTCAGCCGCCCGCGGTCCTGATCGGTCAGTTCCTTCGCGGTGAGGATCACCACCGGGATCTGCCGCCATGCCTCGCTCGTGCACAATACGCTCACGAACTCGAAGCCGTCCATCTCCGGCATCATCAAATCGAGCAGGATCGCACCCGGTGTGCACTCCTTGACCCGCTCCAGCGCGACGCGGCCGTTGCGCGCCTCGATCACCGCATAGCCCTCTGCCTCCAGGATCCGGCGCAGCAGTCGGCGTATGCCAGCATCATCATCGACGATCAGCACCGGCAGATCGCGGCGATATTTGCCGAGCACGGCGGTCAGGCGCTTGCGGTCGATGGGCTTGGTGAGATAGTCGGAGGCGCCCAGTGCATAGCCGGTCTTGTGGTCGGCCACCATCGTCAGCATGATGACCGGAATATCGCTGAGCTGCGGATCGGCCTTCAGCGCGGACAATACCGTCCAGCCGTCCATTCCGGCCATCATCACATCCAGCGTGATGGCGTCCGGCCGCTGTTCGCGGGCGCGCCGCAGCGCCTCCTCGCCGTTTTCCGCGGTCAGCACGCGAAAGCCTTCTTTGCTGAGGAAGCGCTGCATCAGGTCGCGCGCCACCGCATCGTCGTCGATGACGAGGACGGTCCCCGCGCGCGGCATCTTGGCCTGCGCCTGCATGACCTCGCTGCTCGCCGCGCGCCCGAGATTGGCCGGCAGCCGTACGGTGAACGTGCTGCCCCGGCCCGGCTCGCTCTCGACAGTGACATCACCACCCATGAGGCGGCACAGCCGCCGGCTCAGCGCGAGACCCAGGCCGGTACCGCCATACTTGCGCGTTGTGGCCGCGTCGGCCTGAGTAAAGTCCTGGAACAATCGTCCCAGCTGCTCGGAAGTCAGGCCGATGCCATTGTCGCGAACGGTGAAGACGATGCTCGCGGTGTCCGCGGCACTTTCGCGCTCGACGTTCAGCGACACCGTGCCGTGCTCGGTGAACTTGCATGCGTTGCTCAGGAGGTTCAGCAGCACTTGACGCACTTTGGTGAGATCGGCGTGCATGCTGCCTGCCGCCGGATTGCATGCGATCTCGAGCCGATTGTGGTTCTTGGCGGCCAGAGGCTCGATCACTGCCGTGATGCCCTCGACCAGCTCGGGCACACTGAAATCCTCCAGGTGCAGCTCCATTTTGCCCGCTTCGATCTTAGACAGGTCGAGCACGGAGTTGATGAGCTCCAGCAGGTGCTTGCCTGCCATGTTGATCTTCTTCAGATCGGGCACCAGGTTCTCCACGCCCTCATCGACGGCGTCTTCCTGCAGCATCTCGCTGTAGCCGATGATCGCGTTGAGCGGCGTGCGCAGCTCGTGTGACATGTTGGCCAGGAACGTCGATTTATGTTGGCTCGCCAGCTGCAGTTGGTTGAACAGGCGCGCGTTCTCCAACGCCAGCACGGACTGGCTGGCGAACGTCATCACCAGATTCACCACCGACTGTGGAAACTCGCCAGGCTGCTTGCGCAGCAGAACCAGACCGCCCAGCAGCTCGTCCTCCCGGATCAGCGGCACCGCCAGTAGCGCCCGGAACCCATCGGCGATCAGATCCGCCTTGAGGCTGCTCTCGTAGGCATTCTCCGCGCAGATGTCCGGAATCTGAACCGGCCGCCGTTGCACGACCGCCTGACCGATCGCCCCTTCTCCTTTCTTCAGGCGTACCTGCTGCCAGATTTCCTTGCGTCGCTCCTCGCTGAACGCGTCGGCCGCCCGCGGACGCAGTTCCTGGGTCTCCTCGTCGTAGTCGTAGATCAATCCCCCGTCCGTCCCCGCGAGCTGGTTGGCGCGCGCGATGATGGTGGTGAGCACCGTATCCGTGTCCAGCGTCGCACTGACCGCGCGCCCGACTTCGCCCAGCGCCTCGAGCTCGCGATTGCGTCGCTGCAGCTCGTTGGCGCCTTCCCGGCGGTAGGTCTCCATG
>JBGQKF010000288.1:0-6029 GCA_041499435.1 Gammaproteobacteria bacterium | reverse complement strand
GCCGGCAAAGACCTGTCCGGGTTGGATCTCTCCCGCATCGATTTCAAGCGTGCCAATCTGTCCAAGGCGAATCTATTCGGAGCCAAGCTGGTTCTGGCAAATCTTTCCGGCGCCAATCTCGCGGGCGCCAATCTCAACGGCGCCTGGCTGATGGGCACCGATTTCCGCGGTGCCGACTTGTCGAACGCCATGCTCATGTCCCTGGTGATTGTGGGCGGTGAGGTCACGCAGCGTCCGAACTTCGCGAGCGCCAATCTGTCCGGAGCCCGCATCATCGCCGAGCTAGATGGGACGAATCTTGCCGGCGCTAACCTTGCGACAGCGCGCCTTGGCGTCGACATCAAGAATCAAGGCATGGGGCAGATGCGCACCAATCTCAGCGGCGCGAATCTGGCCGGCGCCGATCTCGCGCGCGCGGACCTCAACCGCTCCCTCCTGCGCTTCACCAATCTGCGCGGCGCAAGGCTCACCGGCGCCGATTTGTTCCGCGCAGATCTCTCCCGCGCGGATCTGACCGGGGCGGACCTGACCGACGCCAACTTGACCGAAGCCGATCTTGACGGGACGATACTGCGGGAGGCAAAGGGCCTCGATTCGATCAAGGGCCTGGATCGGGCGGCGCATCGAGAGCGTGCGCAGTATTGACATGGACAGCGCCTCCGTAAGATCCAGACTCAAAGAGCTGTACCCCGCGCTTGCGTCCATGTCGCAGACGGCGATGGACGAGATGCTCGTGGCCTCCATGGTGAAGACGGTGCCCAAAGGGACTGTCCTGTTCGACGAGAACAGTCCCTGTCAGGCTTTTCCGATGGTTCTGGATGGCTCGGTCCGTGTGGTCAAGAGCGCGCCCAGCGGGCGCGAGCTTCAGCTCTATCGCGTGCTCCCCGGTGAGAGCTGCATCCTGTCCACGGGCTGCATGATGGGCAATGCGCCGTATTCGGCGACCGGGATCGCGGAGTCCGAGCTGACGCTGGTGGCGCTGCCGCCTCACTTCTTCCATAAACTGCTGAGCGAGCATGCGCCGTTTCGCAATTACGTGTTCGGTCTGTTCACCGAGCGCATCGCCGAGTTGATGCAGCTGGTGGAAGCGGTCGCTTTCCACAAGCTCGACCAGCGGCTGGCGGCATTACTCCTGGGCAAAGGCAAGGTGGTGCACGCCACGCATCAGCAGCTCGCAGACGAGCTCGGGAGCGTGCGCGAGATCGTGAGTCGCCTGCTCAAGACGTTCGCCGAGCGTGGCCTTGTATCGCTGGGCCGCGAGGAGATCGAGCTGGTCAATCCCGTCGCCCTGCGCCAGGTCGCCGAAGGGGTGTAGCCGCCGCGCACATCCTCGCCCCTATGTAACCTGCGTCACAGAAGATCCCTCCTGATACGCGCATCATTTGATCCGTATCAATATGCATGCGGCCCGGCGAGCGTAACTTGCAGGGATACTCATGGAGGAATCGAGGGATGCCTGGCGATCGAAGGGCCGAACGTATCGTCGGCATAGCGTTATTGCTCGTGGTGTCTGCCGCCCACAGCGCAGCAGTTTGCGCCGAAGTGGGCGCGACGACGGCGCTCGTCGAATACCGTCTCGTGGATTTGCTCTATTCGACCGAAGCAGTGGTCGAAGCAGTCAAGCAGTCCACGGTTTCCGCGCAAGTCATGGGCCGGGTCGTGGAGCTGCGCGTCGACGTGGGCGATCGGGTGAAAACCGGGCAAGTGATTGCGCGGATCGATCAGCGCGAAGCGCAACAGCAGCAGCTCGCCAGTGCCGCGCAAGTGGCGCAGGCACAAGCCAATCTGGAGAACGCGCGCCTGAACGTGGAGCGTTCGCGGCGCCTGCTGCAGAGCAATTTCGTGAGCCAGGCCGCGGTCGACCGGGCCGAAACTGAATACAAGGCGGCCGAAGCGCAAGTGCGAGCGGCGCAGGCCGGCAGCGAGCAGGCTTCCATTTCCAGGGGTTACACCACGGTGGTAGCGCCTTATGGCGGCATCGTTTCCGCGCGTCACGTGGAGGTCGGGGAAATGGCATCGCCGGGCAAGGCCCTGATCACGACATTCGATCCGGCCGACATGCGCGTCATCGCGGAGGTGCCGCAAGAGCGGGTGCCCGAGCTGCGCAGCTCAGGCAAGGTTTCGGTTGAGATCCCTTCAATGAATAAATGGATCTCCGTCAAATCCATAGTCATTCTCCCGGCCGCTGATCCGCGCACCCATACCACGCGGGTCAGGCTCACCTTACCCGCCGATCAGAGCGGGTTATACCCGGGCGTATACGCTCGCGCTTATTTTTCCGTGGGGCAGGCCCGCAAGATGGTCGTTCCGATTGCCGCTATCGTCCGCCGCAGTGAGATCAGCGGCGTGTATGTGGTGAGCGAGAAAGGCGCATCGAGCTTCAGGCAGGTGCGCCTCGGCGAGCCCGCGGGTGACGGACTCGTGGAAGTGCTGGCGGGAGTTTCGCCGGGGGAGCGTGTTGCATTGGAACCCTTGACAGCCGGCATGGTGGAGCGGCCCAAGCGTTCGCCGGGTTCGTGAAGTTCAATTCGAGGAGGGGTAAGGCATGGCACACATCGTCATTCTAGGCGCAGGTATCGGCGGCCTGCCGATGGCATACGACATGAAACGCCTGGCGCGGGCGCAAGACCGGATCACAGTGGTCTCCAATGTCGACTACTTCCACTTCGTTCCCTCCAATCCGTGGGTCGCAGTGAACTGGCGCAAGCGCGATGACATTCAGTTTCCGATCGCACCCTACCTGGCGAAGAAGGGTATCGATTTCGTGCCGGTGGGCGCAAAGCGCTTACATGCCGATCAGAATCGCCTGGAGCTCGCCGATGGGCGCTTCATCGAATATGACTATCTGGTGATCGCAACCGGACCGAAGCTCGCTTTCGACGAGGTGGAAGGCCTCGGCCCGGCCGGACACACGCAATCGATCTGCCACATCGATCATGCGCAAAGTGCCGCCAGCGCATGGGCCGAGTTCGTCAAGGACCCCGGCCCCATTGTGGTGGGTGCGGTACAAGGCGCCTCGTGCTATGGGCCAGCGTATGAGTTCGCGATGATCATGGATACCGATCTGCGCCGGCGCAAGATCCGCGACCGGGTGCCCATGACGTTCGTGACTGCGGAACCCTACGTCGGTCATCTGGGTCTGGGCGGCGTAGGCGACTCCAAAGGCCTGCTCGAATCGGTGATGCGCGACCGGCACATCAAGTGGATCACGAATGCCAAAGTCACCAAAGTGGACGCAGGCAAGATGCAGGTGACCGAGTACGACGACCTCGGCAAGGAAAAACGCACCCACGAGCTGCCGTTCAAATACTCGATGATGCTGCCCGCATTCAAGGGCATCGACGCCGTGGCCGGAATCGAGGGACTCACCAATCCGCGCGGCTTCATCTTGATCGACCCGTATCAGCGCAATCCGAAGTACAACAATATCTACGCCGTCGGGGTGTGCGTTGCGATTCCGCCGGTGGAGCAGACGCCGGTGCCGACGGGAGCACCAAAGACTGGGTACATGATCGAATCGATGGTCGACGCGGCTGCGCGGAACATCCGCGCGCAACTCGACGGCCACGAGCCGAGTGTAAAGGCGACCTGGAATGCCGTGTGCCTGGCGGATTTCGGCGACAGCGGCGCGGCGTTCGTCGCGTTGCCTCAGATCCCGCCGCGCAACGTGAACTGGTTCGGCGAAGGTAGGTGGGTGCACCTCGGCAAAGTTGCATTCGAACGCTATTACATCCGCAAGATGAAAAGCGGAACCACCGAACCCATGTTTGAGAAACTGGTGCTGCGCAGTTTGGGCATCAAGAAGCTGAAGGATGCGGCGTGATTTGCTGAGGGAAGGAGTGAATGAGGGAAGGAGTGAATGAGCGAAGGAGTGAATGAGCGAAGGAGTGAATGAGCGAAGGAGGACGAAGAATCAGGGGACGCGAATCATTCCTCCCCCTTCAAGGGGGAGGTGAGGAGGGGGATGGGGGCATGGGAGGGTGAGTATCGAACGCTCGCTGGTTGGAGCGCCTGCTTGCCCCCATCCCCATCCCGCCCTCCACTCCTTCCCTTACTCCCTCATTCCCTCATTCACTCCTTCCCTCCTTCCCTCAAAACACAATGGGCATCTCCGGTCGCATCGCCAGCTTCTTCCAAAGCAACCAGCTCACACCGCTGATTGCGCTGGTTCTGTTTCTCCTCGGCTTGTTCGCCGTGCTGGTGACACCACGCGAGGAGGAGCCGCAGATCAATGTCACGATGGCGAATGTGTTCGTACCGTTCCCAGACGCATCGGTTCGCGACGTCGAGAGCCTGGTGGCCACACCGGCAGAGCAGGTGATCTCACGCATATCCGGAATCGACCATGTCTACTCGGTTTCCAAGCCGGGCATGGCGGTGCTCACCGCGCAATTCAAGGTCGGCGTCCCGCACGAGCGCGCCCTGGTCCTGTTGTACGACACGATCTTCTCGCATCGCGATTGGCTCTCGCCCAACCTGGGCGTGGGTGACCCGATCATCAAGCCCAAGGGCATCGACGACGTCCCGATCGTCACGCTGACCCTGTGGACGGCGGACCGCTCCCGCGGCGCCTTCGAGCTGGAGCGCGTCGCGCACGCCGTCGAGGTCGAGCTCAAGCGCGTTCCCGGCACGCGCGACGTGTACACGATCGGAGGGCCCTCGCACGTCGTGCGCGTGCTGATCGAGCCGGAACGCCTCAACGCGTATCGCCTCACCGCCACCGACATACGCGCCGCCTTGCAGCTCGCGAATGCCGCGCAACCTTCCGGCAGCCTAGTAGAAGACAACCGTGAAGTGCTGGTCGAGACCGGGACTTACCTGGCTTCGGCCGCCGATGTGAAGCGCCTGGTGGTGGGGGTAAGCGAGAACCGTCCGATCTACATGAGCGATGTCGCACGTGTGGAAGACGGGCCCGATCAACCTGCGCGCTATGTGTGGCTCGGGTCAGGGCCGGAAGCCAAGCGCAACGGCATCGAAGCCGGCGGCGAGTTTCCCGCTGTCACCATCGCCGTATCGAAGAAGCCTGGCGAGAACGCCGTTCAAGTTGCGCGCTCGGTCATGCAGCAAGTCGAGCTGCTCAGGGGGACGGTTGTGCCCGAAGGCGTAGGCATCTCTGTGACACGCGATTACGGCGAGACCGCAAACGACAAAGCGATGAAGCTGATCCAGAAGCTCATCTTTGCCACGCTATCGGTGGTGGCCCTGGTGTTCTTCACGCTCGGACGCCGTGAGGCGGCCATCGTCGGCGCAGCGGTGCTGCTCACGCTAGCTGCCACGTTGTTCGCATCCTGGGCCTGGGGCTTCACGTTGAACCGGGTGTCGCTGTTTGCTTTGATATTTTCAATCGGCATTCTGGTCGATGACGCGATCGTCGTGGTCGAGAATATTCACCGTCGCTCGCAGATGAGCCCGCAGACGCCGTTACTCGAGATCATTCCACTCGCAGTGGACGAGGTCGGTGGACCAACCATCCTGGCGACGCTGACCGTGATCGCCGCGCTTCTGCCCATGGCGTTCGTCAGCGGACTGATGGGCCCCTACATGGCGCCGATTCCGATCAACGCCAGCATGGGCATGCTGATCTCGCTGGCGGTCGCATTCACTATCACTCCCTGGCTTGCCCATCGTCTTCTCGGTCAGGCTCATACACAGTCCGCATCGCGTGCGCTGGACGATCGCCTGCATCGGTGGTTCTCGCAAATCATGGCGCCATTCCTCGACGAGCAGAAGGGCCGCCGCAATCGCTGGTTTCTGTTCGGCGCTATAGCGGGCCTTATTCTGCTGGCGATGTCGCTGGCGCTGTTTCGTCTGGTGGTGTTGAAAATGCTGCCGTTCGACAACAAGTCCGAGATGCAGGTGGTGGTCGACATGCCGGTCGGCACCCCGCTCGAGCAAACCGCCCGGGTGCTGCGCGAGATGGGCGCTTACTTGCAGAGCGTGCCGGAGGTGACCGACTACGAAGCCTACGTTGGCACCGCCAGTCCGATCAACTTCAACGGGCTAGTGCGGCAATATTATCTGCGCGAGAG
>JBGQKF010000287.1:0-6047 GCA_041499435.1 Gammaproteobacteria bacterium | reverse complement strand
GGGGATGTAGAAAGGCGTGAAAAAGTGAAGAGGAGAAGACGTGAACAAAGGCGTGAAGAGGAGAAAAGGTGAAAACGTGAACAGGCAAGATCCAAGTCAGATGAAAGCAGGTGACGTGGCGAAGCTCTTACCTCTTCACCTCTTCACCTATTCACCTCTTCACACCTTTGTTCACCTCTTCACCTCTTCACTTTTTCACGCCTTTCTACATCCCCAGATACGCCTTCTTCACCTCCTCGTTCTCCAGCAGTTGGACAGACGTGCCGCTCGCTTTGATGCGGCCGGTCTCGAGCAGATAGCCGCGCTGCGCGATGCGCAGCACCTGGCGGATGCTCTGCTCGACGATCAGGACGGTGTAGCCTTCGGCGCTCATCTTGCGCACCACCTCGAAAATCGATTGCGTCATCACCGGCGCGAGCCCCGCAGACGGCTCGTCGAGCAGCAGCAGCTTCGGGTCGGACATCAAAGCGCGGCCGATTGCGCACATCTGCTGCTCGCCGCCGGACAGGGTGCCCGCAAGCTGTTTGCGGCGCTCACGCATGCGCGGAAACAGGCGGAAAACGAATTCCAGACGATCCGCGAACTTCGCACGGGCGGCCGGCGTGAACGCGCCCATACGCAGATTCTCTTCGACCGTGAGGCGCGGGAACAGGCGCCGATTCTCCGGGACGTGCGCGATGCCGGTGCCGATCACTTCATGTGCAGGCACCTGGTTCAGGACCTTGCCCTGCATGATCAAGTCGCCTGCGGTCGGTTCGATGAGCCGCGAGATCACGCGCAGCAGTGTGGTTTTGCCTGCGCCATTGGGTCCGATCACCGCCACGGTTTCGCCTGCGCTCACCTCGAGGCTCAGATCGAACAGCGCCTGGAAGCCGGCATAGCCCGCGCAGATATTGCGCAACGACAGCATCAGGCGCTCCGCCCGGCCAGGCTGGCCTGCACTTCATGCGCGTCGGTGCCCAGATAGACTTCGACGACCTTGGGGTCGCTCGCAACTTCGGCAGGTTTACCTGCGGCGATGACCTCGCCATGATCGAGCACCACGCAGCGGTCGACGATACGCATCAGCACACCCATGATGTGCTCGACCCAGATGATGGTGACGTCGCGCTTGCAGCGGATCTCTTCCAGCAGCGCGGCGATCTGCTCCATCTCGGTCTCGTCCAGACCGCCGAGCGATTCGTCGGCGAGCAGCAGCTTTGGTTGCGTCGCGAGCGCACGCGCGAGCTCCAGCTTCTTCAGCGCCGCCGCACCCAGTCCGTTCATCCGCGCCGCAGGCGACGAAGGCAGATTCACCAGCTCGAGCGCAGAGCGTGCCTGCTCGAACGCATGCTCTCGCGATGGCCGCTGTTGCTGCCCGTAGTAAGCGGCTAGCGCCACGTTCTCCAGCAGCGAGAGACGTCGAAACGGACGGGGGATCTGGTACGTCCGCCCGATGCCGTAGTGCGCGATGCGATACGGCGGGTGACCCGCGATCTCGCGTCCGAGAAAATTAATTGAGCCCGCGGTGGGCACCAGCGCACCCGCGAGAAGGTTGAAGGTGGTGCTCTTGCCCGAGCCGTTCGGCCCGATCAGACCGAGAATCTCGCCCTGCGCCACTTCGAACGAAACCCGGTTGACGGCGGTGAAGCCGCCGAACATTTTGGTGAGCGCATTGACCTTCAGCATGATGTGCTCGACTTGCCGAGCCGATCACTGGTTCGAGTAACTGTGGCTCTTAGGCCACGGCAGCACCGGCTCGGCGGTGCGCAGGCGGGCCGGCCACACGATCTCGGTCTTGCCGCCGATGTATTGCATCACCACCGGCGAGGAGCGCTCGTTCTGTCCCGACATTTCGCTCCCCGGCGGATAGAACTTCACGCCATAGCCTTGGATCGTGCCGCCCTCGGGAATGTCGGTGGCGAGCGCGGCCTTACGCAGCGCCTCGGGATCGATGCCGCCGAACTTCTTGATCGCGCGCGGCAGCACATCGGTCAGAAAAATCCAGGTCTGATTGAAACCCATGGAAACGTGCGGCGGCACCGTATCGGCCTTGGTTTCCGCTTTGTAGCGCTTCACCATCTCATCGATCAGCTTGCTCAGCCCCGGCGCGAGCGACTTCGGGTTGAGCAGCTGCGCCGGCGCCGGATCGACGCTGGCGATGAACTCGGAATCCTTGCCCAGTGAATCGCGCAGCTTGTCGTACTGGCTGTAGCCGGCGCCGTGGCCGATCAGCGCAGCCCATTTGAGCCCTTGCTCACGCGCCTGGCGCCAGAACAGCGTGATGTCCGGGTTGTAGCCGGCATGCAAGATGACATCGGCACGTGCACGCCGCAGCTTGGTGACCAGGCTGGACAGATCCGGAGCGGCTGCCGAGTAGCCCTCCTTCAGCACGATCTGCATGCCGAACTTCTTGCACGTCTCTTCGTTCGCCGTGGCCACGCCGGTGCCGTACGGGCCGTCTTCATAGAGGATGGCAACCTTGAGATCCTTGGGATCCTTGTGGAACTTGCTCTTCGCCGTTTCGTTGAGCAGATTGCAGGAAGCCGCGCCGAACTGGTCTGAGTGCACCTGCGGGCGGAATACGTACTGGAGGTTCTTGCCTTTGAATACGCTCGAGGCCGTGCACACGTTGGCCCACATGAATTGCTTCGCGGCGTCGACTTTCTGTGCCATCGGCACGCAGTGCGCGCTGGAATACACGCCCATCACGAGGTGCACTTTTTCCTGCTCGAGCAGACGGGTGGCTTCGTTGATGGCGACGTCTGCCTTGGACTGCGCGTCGGCGTAGATCGGTACGATCTTGTAGCCTTCGACGCCGCCGCGCTCGTTGATCATGTCGATAGCGATCTTGGTGCCGAGCGCCGCGGCCTGCGATCCGCCGGCGGCGAACGGACCGGTGTAGTCGTAGATGACGCCGATCTTCACTTCTTTTTGCTGCGCCTGCGCCGGGACGGCGACGAGCGCCGCGGCCCACACGCCGGCCCTCAGCACGCGAATCACGATGGACTGCGCACGCACGGTCTCCTCCATATCGGTCTTGAACGTTAGGCGGAATAGTTCAGCTCCGCTCGAGCGGGACCTTTGTTCTGTTGCTTCAGTGGGCGTTAGACCCCATCCCCACCCTGACCCTCCCCTTGAAGGGGGGGAATGTGTTCATTGGTACAAGCGTTGCGGGACGCGGAGGGACTTTATCGCCTTGTTGGTCTGTCCGAGCATTCGTACCCCATCCTAACTGATCCTGCCTTCGAAGGGCAGAGAGCGAGAGCGTCGCAAACGCCGCTGGTAGCCTATCATGGAACGGCTCCGCCACACGATGTGGCAGAATCTGTCGAGGAGGGAGACTTAAACCATGCGAGTCGGGATCATCGGCGGCGGTACCATCGCCCGCTTGTTTCTGCAGCACATCCGCGCGGGCGATCTCGATGACGCCGAAGTCGTGGCGATCGCGGGGCGCAGCAATGCGTCCCGCGGCAAGGCGCTTGGCCTGGAATTCGGCGTACCGTTTGTCATCGGCCTCGACGCGCTGCTCGCACACCAACCGCAAGTGGTGGTCGAAGCCGCCTCGCACGATGCCGTGCGCAGCTTCGGACCCGCGGTGCTGAACGCGGGCATACCGCTCATCGTGCTCTCCGCAGGCGCGCTCGCCGACGATGCGCTGCGCCAAGAAATGGAGCGCACGGCCGCGAAGCACAACGCTCTGCTCTACGTGCCATCCGGCGGCATCGGCGGCCTCGATGCGCTCAAGGCTGCATGCGTCGCCGGCGTCGATGAGGTGACCATCGCGGTGACCAAGCCGGCACGCGCATGGAAGGGCATTGCCTACGTGGAACGTCTGGGCATCGATCTCGACGGGCTGACCGGCCCGGTAACGCTTTTCGAGGGACCGGCGCGCGAGGGTGTTCCGCATTTCCCGGCGAACGTGAACATCGCCGCCGTGCTGTCGATGGCCGGCATCGGCTTCGATCGCACGCGACTGAAAGTGGTGGCCGACCCGAAGCTCGAGCACAACACGCACTACATCGATGTCCACGGCAAGACCGGCAATATCAGCATCAAGCTGGAGAACGTGCCCGCGCCCGACAATCCGAAGACGGCCTGGCTGGCGTGTTACAGCGCGCTGGCGGCGCTGAAGGCGATGCAGTCGTCGGTCAGGTACGGGACTTGAAAGTTAACGGCATCAGCAGCACCGCTGATGCCGCTCCTTGCATACTTCCAACACCTCGTCCGGGTCGCGCTCCCACCAGTCGAGCGCGGAAAATATCTCGACCTCATGGAAGCCCGTATATCCGGCACGCTCGACCCAGGACCGGATGCGCGCGATATCGATCACGCCATCGCCCATCATGCCGCGATCGGTGAGCAGATCGCGCGTGGGCACTAGCCAGTCGCAGATATGGAATGCATACAATCGACTCTTACCTGCGCGGGCAATCTGCGCTTCGAGCAGCGGATCCCACCACACGTGATAGACATCCACTGCGATACCCAGCCCGCCTTCGCCGTGCGGATCCAGCGCATCGCATAAGTCCAGCGCCTGGCCCACCGAGTTGATGCACGCGCGATCCGCAGCGTACATCGGATGCAGCGGCTCGATCGCGAGCGCAATGCCGGCCTGCCGCGCATAGGGCAGGATCGCCGCGACGCCTTCGTGCACCTGCATGCGTGCGTCCGCAATATCCTTGGAACCGCCCGGCAGACCGCCGGCGACGAGGATCAGGCACTGCGCATCGAGCGCATGCGCTTCATCGATCGCGCGACGATTCTCGTCAATCGCCGCCTGGCGCCCTGCCGCATCGGCTGCAGTGAACATGCCGCCGCGGCAAAGTCCGGTGACGGTGAGTCCGTGGGTGCGAATCGCGCGCACCGCCGCGTCCACACCCATCACATGCAACAAGTCCCGCCACGGGGCAATGCCGCGGATACCGTGACGCGCACAGCCTTCGATCGCCTGGGCAAGGCCCCATCGCTTGCGCGTCGTGGCCGTGTTGAGCGAGAGCCGCGCGGGGTTGGGGGCGGCTGGCGACATCGGGTTCGTTGATCCTCCAAGTCAAAATGACAACTCAGGTACATCCATCCACTTGCGTTCATGCCAGCTGCGCTGCGCCAGCTCCGCGAGCTGCACACCGCGTGCGCCTTCCAGTAGATTCCATCGGAATTCGCCCTCGGCGGCGACGTGTTTGAGAAACAGCTCCCATTCCGCCTTGAACGCGTTATCCCACGGGACGTTGTCCGGCACCTCCTGCCAGCCTGAGAAGAAATCGATCGGCTGTGGAATATCGGGGTTCCACACCGGCTTGGGCGTGTTTGCGCGCGCCTGAGTCAAACAACTCCGCAAGCCGGCTACCGCCGAGCCATGTGTGCCGTCCACCTGCAGCGTGAGCAGATCGTCGCGCCGCACCCGCACGCACCACGAGCTGTTGAAGTGCGCAACGATGCCGCCCTCGAGCTGGAACGTCGCGTAGGCGGTATCCTCGGCAGTGGAAGGATACGGCTTGCCGGCTTCGTCCCAACGCCGCGGGATATGCGTCGCTCCCAGACACGAGACCGCCTCGACTCGGCCGAACGTATTGTCGAGCACATAGCGCCAGTGGCACAGCATATCGAGGATGATGCCACCACCCTCTTCGCTGCGATAGTTCCATGACGGGCGCTGTGCCGGCTGCCAGTCGCCCTCGAACACCCAATAGCCGAACTCGCCACGCACCGAAAGAATGCGACCGAAGAAGCCGCTGTCCACCAGCAGCTTCAGCTTGCGTACGCCCGGCACCCACAGCTTGTCCTGGACGACACCGTGCTTCACGCCCGCCTTCTGCGCCGCCCGGTAGAGATCGAGCGCCTCGGCCAACGTGGTAGCCACCGGCTTTTCGCAATACACATGCTTGCCGGCTGCGATGGCACGCTGCAGGAATTGCGGCCGCAACTGGGTGGATGCCGCGTCGAAGAAGATCTCATCGTGTGGATCCTCGAGCGCACGGTCCAGATCGGTGGTCCAGCGCTCGATACCATGCGCCCGTGCCAGATTCTCGACCTTGTCGGCGTCGCGTCCCACCAGGATCGGATCGGGC
>JBGQKF010000286.1:0-6108 GCA_041499435.1 Gammaproteobacteria bacterium | reverse complement strand
GCTGCGCGAGCTCGGTTTCCAGTCGGCAACATGGCAGACGCTGGCGGTGCTGTTGATGACGACGTGCTCGCTGGTGATCGCGGTGGTCGCGCTGAGAGTCCTGGGCAAGCTGCGGCTCCCGCCCGCCGATCCGGTCACGCGCAGCTGGCGGCGTTTCTGTCGCAAGCTCGCCCGGCGAGGCACCCTGCGTCTGCCCGCGGAAGGACCGCGCGACTTCGCGCGCCGCGCCGCCTGCGAACAACCCGAGCTTGCACCGCAGATCAGCGCCATCTCCGAGCTGTACGTCGAGCTGCATTACGCCGGCGGCAGCGCACAGAGCCGGGTGCAGCGACTGCGCGAGCTGGTGGGCACGCTGTAGCAGGATCTAAAAAAGCACGTCGCGATTGATCCCACTGCGCCGCAGGATGCGACGCAGGCTGGAAAGCGCTTCGAGCTGGATCTGCCGCACACGCTCGCGGGTGAGGCCCAGATCCTGTGCAAGCTGCTCCAGCGTGGCGATCTCGGTACCGTTCAATCCATAGCGCCGCTCGATCACATTGCGCTGGCGTTCGGAGAGCAGCTCCAGCCACCGCTGCACCTGCGCCTCGATCTCCGAGGCTTGCAGGCATGCGTCGGGCGTGAGACAGCTCTCGTCGGCGAGCGCCTCGCCCACCGACAGCATCGGATCGATATCCAGCGGAGCATCGAGCGAGGCCATGCGCTCGTTCAGCACCAGCAGACGGCGCACATCCTGCGCGCGCCGGTCGACCAGATGCGCCACGTCTTCCGCCGAAGGCTCGCGATCAGAGTGCGTTTCGAGGTGGCGCATGGCCCGCAGCACGGTGTTGAGCTCTTTGATGATGTGCACCGGCAGCCGGATCGTGCGCGACTGATACATGATCGCGCGCTCGATGCTCTGTCGGATCCACCAGGTGGCGTACGTGGAGAAGCGAAAGCCGCGCTCAGGATCGAACTTCTCGATCGCGTGAATCAGCCCGAGATTGCCCTCCTCGATCAGGTCGAGCAATGCGAGGCCGCGGTTCGCGTAGTGCTTGGCGATATTCACCACCAGCCTCAGGTTGTGCTCGATCATCTTCTGGCGTGCGGCGAACTCGCCGGTCTTCGCCAGCCGGGCGTAGTGGATTTCTTCCGCGGCGGTGAGCAGATGGTTGTGACCGATCTCGTTGAAGTAGATCTGCGTCACATCCGACAGCAGGTCGGCGCTGGCGTAGTCCTCCTCGCTGGCCGCCTCCTGCGGGGGGGTGTACAGCTCCTCGCCGGCCTCCTCAATGACCCGGTGCGCTGGCTCGTTCATCAAGCCCCCTCCTGCGGCAGGAACTTGAGCGGATCGACGGGCTTGCCCAGGCGGCGGATCTCGAAGTGCAATGCGACGCCATCGGCGCTGTTGCCGCCCATCTCGGCGATCTTCTGGCCCCTGCTCACGCGCTCTCCCTCCTTCACCAGGAGCTCACGATTATGAGCGTATACGCTCAAGTACGTGCTGTTGTGCTTGATGATGATTAGCTTACCGTATCCGCGCAGTCCACTGCCACTGTAGACCACTTTACCCGCCGCGGTCGCAAATACCGGTTGCCCCGGCGCCCCGCGGATCGCCAGCCCTTTCGGGTTGGAGCCCTGATTGAACGCATGCACCAGCTTGCCGTTGGCCGGCCAAACCCATTGCAACGGCTGGTCCGTCACCTTGTCATCGAATGTTTGTCCAGGCTTGGCGGCGACGGCGTCCGCCTTCACCGGGGTAGCCGCAGCGGCAGCGGACGCCTTCGCCTCTGGTGCAGCCTTAGGCTCACCCGCTGCCAGTGGGCGAGCCGCCGGCTTTTGCTCCACCGGCGCAACCTTAGGCTCGGCCGTTGCCGACTTGGCGTCCGGGCCGGGAGCGGACGTCGAGTCTCGGATCAGTTGCGCGAGGGCATCGTCCGAGTAGGGCAGCTTGATGCCTTTCGGTTGTGTCTTGGGCGCAGGCGGGGGCTCCAGGGGCTGTGGCTCCATGGCAGCGGTGGGTGCAAGCGGCCGCGCAATGGCTTCGTCCGCATCGGCCGGCTCGGCTTTCCACCCCGGCGGGGCCCGCAGCCGCAACTGCTGGCCAACCTTGATCACATTCGCGTCCGCGAGCTGATTCCACGCCGCCAGCTCTTTGTAATCCAGCCCGTGATCCAGCGCGACACCGTACAATGTATCGCCGCGCTTTACCGTATAGCTCTCGGGACGCCAGTCCCCCTCCTCCGCCGCTTCCGCCGCTGGAGCACCGGCTGCGAGCGCGGATGACTTGGATGGAGTGGCAGGCGCGCGCACAGTGGTTGCTGGTGTGGAAGGCTTGGGGTCGCCAGGGGCGGCTGCCTGCACGGTCGACCGAGGCGGTACCGGCGGTGGATTCGGGCCCGCCTTGCGGTAGTCGGTTACATCGCGCTCGGACACGGGAACCGGCGCACTGGTGCAGCCGCCTATCATGGTGACGATCAACCAACACGCGAGCCAAGCCTGCGATTGCTGCGAACCACGGTCCCCCGGGCTCGCCTCCGCCGCTCTTATCATGCGCCGGCTCCCGGAACCAGGGGGACGAAGCGCACCGGCTCGAGTGTCTGCCGGTTGAATCGATCGGCCTCGCGGGTGATCACCGTGAGGTATTGGCTGCGATTTCCAAGCGGCATCACCAACCGCCCGCCTTCGCCGAGCTGTTCCAGCAAAGCTTCGGGAACGTGAGTTGCGGCTGCAGCCATGATGATTGCGTCGAATGGAGCGGACTCTTTCAAACCGATGTGACCATCCGCGTGCTTCAGGCGCACGTTAGTAATGGCGAGTTGGTGCAGGTTGCGCCGCGCCCGCGTGAGCAGTTGCTGAATCCTCTCCACGGAGTATACATGGCGTACCAGCCGCGATAGCAGAGCCGCCTGATAGCCGCATCCCGTCCCGATCTCGAGGACCGTATCGAGTTCGCCGCCCATCTCGGCCAGCTCCAGCATCCGCGCCACCACCCACGGCTGCGAAATGGTTTGCCCGAATCCAATCGGCAGCGCGGTGTCTTCGTACGCGCGATGCGCCAGCGCTTCGTCGACGAAGATGTGGCGCTGAATCTCTGCAAAAACACGCAGTACGCGCTCGTCCTTGATGCCCTGGGTACGCAACCGCTCCACCATGCGCAAGCGCGTACGCTGAGAGGTCATGCCGATGCCTGTTTCCCGGCTCGTCATGGACTGAGGTGTGAAGCTAACCGGGAAGCGCGGTCCCGCGGCCGGCCGGTCGGCATGGCGAACACCGGCGCTAAACAGCGTTCTTCGGGCTCACATAGACGGCAGCGAGTCAACTATGGCGCACCGGGGCTGGCCGCGGTGGCCTCCATCGGCGCTGCCGCGTCCGGGGTCAGCCAATCGCGCAGGGACTGAACCTGAGCGTAGTGCGTGAGATCGATCTGCAACGGCGTGATCGAAACCGCACCACTCGCCACCGCGTGGAAGTCCGTCCCCTCGCCGGCATCCTGTGCGCTGCCTGCCGCACCGACCCAGTAGACCGTGTCGCCGCGCGGCGTGGTCGATCTGATCACCGGCTCGGCCTTGTGCCGCCGTCCCAGCCGGGTAATCTGGACGCCCGCGATCTGGGATATCGGCATGTCGGGTACATTGACATTGAGCAGCATCGGTTGCGGCAAAGGCTGGCTGCGGTAGCGACGAATCAGATCGGCCACGACGCTCGCAGCGGTCGGATAGTTGCCGCCCGCCTTGCTTGCCAGAGATACCGCAATGGAAGGAATGCCCAGCAGAAAACCTTCCGTGGCCGCCGCCACCGTCCCCGAGTAAATGGTGTCATCGCCCATATTGGCGCCGTGATTGATACCAGACACCACCATGTCGGGAAGCTCATCCAGCAGACCGGTTACCGCCAGATGCACGCAATCGGTGGGTGTGCCATTGACATAGAAGAAGCCAAGGTGCGATTTGCGCACCGAGAGCGGGCGATCGAGCGTAAGGGAGTTGCTGGCACCGCTGCGGTCGCGCTCAGGCGCGACCACGACGATTTCGGCGAGCGAGGACAGCGCTTCGGCCAGGACCGCGAGCCCGGGTGCGAAGTAGCCGTCGTCGTTGGAAAGGAGGATACGCATGCTGGAGCTACGCGGCGTGGCAATTGTGCTCCGCGCGACTGCCGCGATCCGCGGATGGATTGAAACGCCATCGATGGTCGGGGCGAGAGGATTTGAACCTCCGACCACCTGCACCCCATGCAGGTACGCTACCAGGCTGCGCTACGCCCCGACTGTGTTAACCTATTGCTACGGTTACGTTTATCCTATCACAGCATTTCAGGAGATCTCGTATAATCTCAGTCCGCATGGCCCCTGAAATGGCCCCTGACGCTAACCCTCTGCGGATGGTATCTAAATGCCTCGAACCCAAAATCGCCTGACCGATCGCACCCTGCGCGCGTTAAAGGCGGACCCGCTCCGCCCCTTCGATCTAGTCGATGGGGGCGACCTGTACGTTCGGGTGGAAACCTCGGGTAGCGTGGTGTTCTGGCTTCGATATCAACTCAACGGCAAACGTCGCCGCTGGGTGATTGGACACTACGGTACCGGGAAAGCGGGTATCAGTTTAACAGACGCTCGCGAGAAGCGCGATGAGGCAAAGAAACTGCTTCGCGACGGCGTTGACCCTTGGAACCATAAGGTTGCAGAGGACCTCGCATTAGCTCGCGCCGCGGAGGTGGCTGAGGACGACGAGCGGCGCCGCGCACGCCGCCAAAGCCAGACGGTAGCTTGGCTGGTCGATCAGTTTTGCACGATCGAGCTCCCGGCACAGCACAAGAACCCGAAGTGGGGCGAGCAGCTCCTTCGCACCCATATCGAAAAGCGGCTGAATACCCTGCCGCTCTCAGCATTCACCACGGACAAATTGTGGGAATGTCTGGATCCGCTGCGCACACGGCAGCCCGCGACCGCACGGCACGTGTATGGACTGGCTAAGAGGCTGACCGCGTTCGGTGTGCAACGAGGCTATCTCGAGCATGATCCCACCGCTAGCATCCAGCGCCGCGCCATCGCGCCGAAGCCCGCCCCTCGACAGCGCGTCCTAAACGACGATGAGATCCGGGCGCTGTGGTTCGACTTCGAAAAAGGCAAGGTCTCGCGTCGAGTGTTGCTCGCCCTCAGACTGCTACTAATCACGGGGCAAAGACGTGGAGAAGTGACGCGGGCACGGAGACAAGAATTCGACATTCAACACAAACGCTGGCTCATTCCAGCGGAACACCGCGGCAAGAAGAAGACGGCCGAGAGCAAAGTCCCGCACTTGGTCCCATTGAGCGAGCTAGCACTGTCCGTGCTCAAGGAGCTGATCGCGGAGTGCGGTGCATCGCCTTGGCTGCTGCCCTCGCCGCTCGAGTCCGAGAAACCCATAGACGAACGGGCTTTGACCCGAGCGGTGGCACGCAAGGGTTGCGGGTGGACCGTTCATGACGTGCGCAGAACCGTACGGACGCGGCTATCGAGCTTGGGCGTCCCTGCCGTCGTTGCCGAGCGCGTGATTGGCCACGAGCTGCCCGAGCTCTTGGCGGTCTACGACGTTCACGCGTACGAGACGGAGACGCGGGCCGCGTTGAAGAAATGGGCTGGCGAGCTGAGGCAAATCCTGAAGATGTAGTGCTACTCAGATGCGAGGCTACGACATGTGAGGACTGCGAAGGCGGTTCAATTCCTGCCTCCTCACCACCAGTTTCAATAGCATCAAGGCATTGGCCAACGGGGGATGACCAGTACTGGTCCAGTTTTGGACATGTTTAGAAATGACTTGGTCAGCTTTGATGAGCTTTCAGCCTGCCAGCTACCGAATCATTCCCAAGTTCGCTAATGCTGGCTGTTACATCGCCTAGTGCCGCTCGGCTTTGCTACTGGCCGATTGCCGTGTGGCGTTTCAGTTTGTCATATCCAATGAATCCTTGAGGACACGTGCTTTTCAAAAACTATACTTCAACCTGACTCGTTATGTCATAAGCATGTATAAACTCATGCGCAGTTTAAGATCTTGGCTTGCGAACCTACAAGCTAAATCTGAATGCATATGGCATATGACGAGTGGTATACCATTTTGGAAACAGTTCCCAGAACATCATCAGCTATTGCGTTCT
>JBGQKF010000285.1:0-6117 GCA_041499435.1 Gammaproteobacteria bacterium | reverse complement strand
GCGAAGGCTGAAACCTGGGCCACCCTGTTCGCTCTCGAGCATCTCGGCCTAAGTGGAACGCTGGCAAACGGGGTCGTCGTGGCGCCAATGGTCGAGCGAGAGGTATCGGGGCTTGGGGGACATGTCGAGCTGGCAGATGCGATGGTTACGCTCACGGCCGCGGGCGCGCAACTGGGGCGCAGCAGAATAGCGGACGGCGCGGCGCACTATTCGTTGCGCGACAAGGGCGGGTCCGCAAGCATTGGCTTCGATCTCGATTGCGCACAAGGTCTGGATCTCGCCCGAGGCGTTATGCCGCAAGCCAGTCGCGACGCGTTGAAGGACTTGGAATCCGCCAGCGGAAGACTCAAGGGCAACGCGACATTGGCATTGACGCACGGAGACTGGAAAGCTTCTGTAGATATCGGGCGCTCCGACGCCGCGGTTCGAGTACGGCAGTTGCCATGGCCGGTGTCGCTGCATGGAGGGCGGGCCTCGGCTTCACCTGATCGAGTCGGCTTGAGCGGTATTCACGGCGCGCTTGGCACTTCCAGCTTTGAAGATGTCGCTGCACAACTGACGCTTGGACGCAAACCGCGTATAGACGCCGCGAGCGGGCGTGTCGCGCTATCGCTCACTGCGCTATACCCCTGGCTCAAGTCGCAGAAGCAACTGGCCGAGCCATTACATGACTTCGGGGCTATCACCGGGAACGCGCGGGTCTCGCTCAATGCGCTCACCGGGCCCCTCGATCAACCCTCGGCCATTGCCTACGACGTGACGGTGCAGCCCGAACACGTCCGTGTCGAGATGAACCAGTTGCCCGGGCCCGTCACCATCGACGGCGGTGCGGTGAGCATTGATCCGCGCACCGTCAAGTTCGATCGTGTAGGAGCGCAGATGCTGAATGCGCGAGTCTTGCTGTCCGGTACGATCCGCGATTACCGCGGCAAGCGCTTGCAGGTCGCAGCAGCCGTCGCTGACGGTGCCATCGGTGAAAAATCCATGCAGTGGATCTGGCAGCGAACCGGCGCTCCGGCGCGGTTAGAGCCCAAGACCCCGTTACGCTTCGCCGTCGAGCGCGTGACCTGGGGCCCGGACCAGGCGCTCGATGCACAGGCACGAGTGCAGTTCGACGCTGGCCCAACCGTCACGGTGGCGGCGGCGTGGCAACCGGGCGTACTCGACGTCCGACAGCTTCACATCAAGGACGCCATCACCGACGTCACGCTCGGTCTGCAGTCCAAGGACCGGCTCCTGCACGCGAGATTCTCTGGGTCGCTGTTCGCGCACAGCTTGGATGCCATGCTCAAGCGTACGCACGAACACTCCGGCCACATGGCGGGAGATATGCATCTGACCCTCGATCTGGAACGTCGCGGGCGCACCACCGCGAACGGTTCGTTGCAGGCCGATGCGGTGGACTTCAGCCGCCTGCTCGGCCAGCCGGTCAAGCTGGACCGGCTTGACGTCACGGCCGACGGATCGGTGCTGCGCATCCGAGAGGCAGTGGTGAACTGGGCACAGCAGGTGGCGACGATTAAAGGCGAGGTGAAGCGCGGGGAGCGCGAGCCGATCATCACCGCAGAGGTCGATTCACCCGGCATCGTGCTCGACGCGCTGCTGCCCGCGGAAGAAGAGACCGCCGAGCAAACGCCACCGGACGCTGCACGAAAGCCGACTCGTGCGCAGGGCGCACGAGTCTTCCCGGGCTTGTGGCCACTGCCCGTCACCGGTCACCTCAAGGTGCGGGCGAGGTTCATTGAGTACCAGGACCGTCGCGTCGAGCCCGTCTCCGCTACCCTCACACTCGCGGAACGACAGATACAGTTCGACTTGCATAACGCGCAGCTTTGCGGTGTCTCTTTCCCGTTGCGCGTGGAGTTTGAGCCGCGATACGTCACTGCTTCGGTGCGCATCGTCGCGCGACAACAGCAACTCGAGGATACCGCGCGCTGCTTTAGCGATCGCCGCGTACTGATTACCGGCGATTTCGATGCCAGCGCGGACCTGAAAACCCAGGGTAGTTTCGGTGAGCGTCTAAAAAACCTGCAAGGAACCGTGCACTTCGAAGCTCGTGATGGCCGTGTGATGAAGTTCGCGCTGCTGGGCAACATTCTTGCGGCAAAAGACGTTTCCGCTCTATTCAAGGGTGGCGGACCGCAGCTGACGAAAGAGGGATTTACCTATCGCAAACTGAGGGCGAACGGACATTTCGAGGGCGGCCGGTTCATCATGGAGGAACTCACCTTCGACAGCAGCGCAGTCGGGTTGGCCGCGACGGGCTGGATTAGCCTGCTCGACCGCAAGACGCACCTCACCGTGCTGGTCGCTCCCTTCAGTAGTCTCGATCGCCTGGTGCGGGCGATTCCAATCGTCGGCTACATCATCGGTGGCACATTGACCAGCGTGCCGATCGGCGTAAGCGGCGATATCCGCGATCCGCGGGTCGTGCCGCTCGGTCCGCGTGCGATCGGCTCCGAGCTCACCGGGATCCTCACCCGCACCTTCAAGCTGCCCGCCAAGCTGCTGGCCCCATTGAGTACAAGTCAGGAACCCAAGACGTTACCCGCAGAGGAGTGACGGCTGGCATTGGCGCCGTGATAGAAACTCTAAGAGAAAGTGAGAGTGAGCTTGGCGAAGGTCGCTGTGTCCTGTTGTGCGGCTCGGAGCGTGGCACTGCACCGCGCATGGGGTTAGACTATGGTCCAATGTGCTGCGGTGCGAGTTTGGGTTCTAATGTCTGCACCGCAGGCGTTCAAGTCCTGCGCTGCCTCGTTGCGCGCCGGCGCGGTACCTCGCCGTTGTCATGCCGTTTTGGACTGAGGGGACCTCTCATGAAATCCACTTTCGTGATCGCCATGGTTCTCACCATCCCATTGTTTGCGCTGAGCGCCTGCCAAAGCCAAACGCAGCGCCAAGAGTCCACTGCCGAAAGCGCGCGCGAGACAGAGGCAGGCCTGCAGGCCACGCGGGCGCAGATCGATAAGACGCTGGGTGCATTGAATAGGCTAATGACCGCGTCGCCAGCCGAATTGAGGCTCGCCTATGCAGAGTACTGGAAAGAGGTCGACGCGATGTATGCTGTGGCTAAGGAAACCGACAAGGATGCCAAGGCAGTGCAGGCGAAAAGTGCGGATTACCTGGCCAAGTGGCAGAAGTCTCACGCCGAGATTCAGAATCCGGAGCTGCGCAATGCCAGCGACCAGTGGCGCTCAACAGTCATCAGCCGTTTCGATGGTATTCGGAAGTCCTATGCAGATGCCCGGGCTGCATTCGTTCCGTTCATGCAGAACTTGGAAGATGTGCGTCAAGTTCTCGCCAACGATCTTACGCCTGCTGGCGTGCAAAGGCTCGCAGCCACCGATGTCGTGAAGAATGCCAAGGCCAACGGCATGGCGATGGCGAGCAATCTGGACGCATTGAAACTGCAATACGCGGTGCTGGCGAAGGTACTGCAACCGGCGGCCTCAATAGCGACTGCGAATCCGGCGACGCCAAAGGCTACTCCCGAGACCAATAGGCAGTGATCTTGGTATGCCATGCGCACTTTGTTCAGGCCCTACATCGATCCTGAGCAGGCCAGAAAGGTGCGCGCGGGGCACTGGCTCGAGTCCCCGGTTCGCAAGCGGTAAGCCGAACTCCACGGGGGACTGCTGCAGCCCGCGTTAACTGTGTCAGCTGCGATCAGCGCTTAACGCGCCGACGACCGCCGAGCCGATGCGTGAAGGACCGCGTAACCCGTCAGCGCAGCGAGCAGGGAACCCAGGATAATGCCGATGCGGCCGTCGCCTGCGGCTGCCATCGCATCTTCATTGAAGGCGAGAGTATTGATGAACAGGCTCATGGTGAAGCCGATACCGCACAACAGCGCGGCGCCATAAAGATGCAGCCACCCCGTCTGTGCCGGCAGTTTCGCCAGACCGGTTTTGATCGCGAGCCAGCTCAGAGCGAACACGCCGAGCTGTTTACCTAAGAACAATCCGACGGCGATTCCCAATGGCACCGGCTGCAGCAACGTCGCCAAAGATGCGCCTGCGAGCGACACGCCGGAGTTCGCGAATGCGAACAGCGGCAGTATGCCGTACGCCACCCAAGGATGCAGATCATGCTCCAGCCGCCTGAGCGGGGATGAATCGGGCTCCCGGTCTTCGCCGAGCGGGATGAACGCCGCCACGACAACGCCCGCGAGCGTAGCGTGGATACCGGATTTCAGCACGGCTGCCCACAGAATTAAGCCGACCACAATGTAGGGCGCGGTCTTGCGCACACCGCTCAGGTTGAGGACACCGAGTATCGCGATGCAAGCGCTGGCCAAACCGAGCGACACGATGGAGACTTTGTCCGAATAGAACAGCGCAATGATGACGATGGCAGCCAGATCATCGATGATCGCCAGAGTGAGCAAAAACAACTTCAATGCGCTCGGCACGCGAGTGCCCAACAGGCTGAGAACGCCGACGGCGAAAGCGATGTCGGTCGCGGTGGGAATGGCCCAGCCGGCTTGCGCGGGCGTATCGAGTCCGGTGATGGACAGGTACAAAGCGGCGGGAACCACGATGCCGCCCAGGGCCGCGAGCGCCGGAAGCACGATTTGCGAGAGCTGGGACAGCTCGCCTTCGAGCACCTCGCGTTTGAGCTCCAGCCCGACGAGAAGGAAGAACACGGCCATGAAGCCGTCATTGATCCACAGCAGAAACGGCTTGGAGATCTCCAGCGGGCCGAGCTGGATCGCTGCCCGCAGGTTCAGAAAACCGGCGTAGTAGGTATCCCAGGGCGAGTTGGCCACGCACATCGCAGCCGCTCCGGCCAAGACCAGAAGAATGCCTCCGGCGGCCTCCAGCCGCAGAAACTCGCCAACGGCGGTGACCCCCTTGGTGATGAACCGAGCGGACTGCGCCCGTGCGCCTCGTTTGCCGGCCATCGGCTACCGACGATGCAGGCGTGTGCCGGCGATCTTCGCTGAGTACCCGAGCACATCGGGGTGACGTGAGTTTGCGGTTCTCATATTGCCATCGCGCACCGCCTACTCCGTTTTGTCCGTATACAACGTGACCAGACGAGCAACCAGCACCGACAGGTACAACACGCCGGTGATGACTTCCAGAACTGCGAGCATGCATGCGACACGTGCGACCGGCACGATATCCCCGTAGCCGACCGTACTCAGCGTCACGAAACTGAAGTAAATAGAGCTGAAGGGGTCGAGCGATTTCTTCGGTCCTGCATCTGCGGGCAGAAGGAAAGCGTTCGGCACAAGCGAGGCGACCAGCATGTAAGCCAGCGACCACAATATACCCAGTAGCAGATAAGTCGCTACGCCGGCTGCAAGCACTTCCGAGTCGACGCGTGGGGCACGCAGCACGAATTTCAGCAGTGTGCCCGTCACCAGGATCAAAAGCAGGATTCCAGGTACTAGGAATACGCCCCTCGCGATCAGATCGGGACGGTAGTGATGGCCCCATTGCGCCGCTAATGCCGGAACGAGCAGCAGGGCTGCGAGCAGTAGTGTTTTGCGCTGCGCACCGACAGCCAGCACGCCGCAGACCAACACAACAGTGAGGAAGATGCCTTCCAGGAGACCGGGATCCTCCAGGTATCCCGAGAGCGGCGTCGCAATAAGGAACAGCACGAGCGCGGCCAGGAACACTCCGACCGACCGTCGATAGAGGCCCAGAGACACGGCGCGCGGTAAGCGGCGGTGCCAAGGGTCCGATGCAGGTTTATGCTTTTCCTGGGCTGCGGGGGTCGACATGCGAGGCGGTATTGGCTCTAAGCGATAGACCAGCTATGGTGCGCAGACTTGACCGGCCTGCGTCATTGGACCTTGGTCCAATGGCATCCGCTGTGGAATTTGCCCAATTATACGGAAGGACGCGTTCGGTGCTCGGAAGCCATACACCTGCGTCAACTCGAGCGCCGTGCCACGAGCCTAATGACCGGGAGCATCTTCATGCGATCTCTTTCGCTTTGTGTGCTGTTCGTTATTGTCGCAGGGTGCGCGAATCAGGCCAAGTTTCTGGAAAGCAAGCAGGCAATGGCTCTGCAGACCGCAGAGGCGCGTGCGCAATTCGAAATGAATTGCCCGGAAGCGAAGGGGACCGTGCTGTCCAAGGAAGTGGTCCAGCCGGCCGTCAT
>JBGQKF010000284.1:0-6146 GCA_041499435.1 Gammaproteobacteria bacterium | reverse complement strand
TAACAACTGCTTCGATGGTGATGACCATCGTCATCTGCCCCCTCCCTAACCCTCCCCCGCTTCGCAGGGGAGGGGATATCGTGCCGGTTCTCCCTCCCTTGCGTAGCGGGGGAGGGTTGGGGAGGGGGCGCATCGCTGTAGGTACACTACCGAATGCATTGTTAGAGTCCACTAGGTGATGCGCTGCTGTGTCTGCGGATCGAAGAACACCAGCTTGGACAGATCGATGCTGAACTGTGCCTGCTCGCCCGGGCGCAGATTCACGTCCGGGCCGAGACGTGCGGTGAACTCGTGTCCGCCCAGAGTGAGCACAGCCAGCGTGTCGGCGCCGGTCGGCTCGGTCACCTCGATCGTCGCATCCACCACGGAGCGCTGGCCGTCGTTGCCGGAAGATTGCGTGCCGTAACTGATCGCTTCGGCGCGCACACCCGCGATGAGCTCCTTGCCCTCGTACGCGCACACCGCCGCCGGCTGCGGCGGCAGGTGGATGTCGACCTTCGGCCGATCGCCCAGCTGCACTTCGAGCACGTGCCCCACACCGTTACGCTGCAGGCGTGCGGGCGCGAGATTCATGCGCGGCGAGCCCATGAAGCCGGCGACGAGAGTGTTGGCAGGGCGGTTGTATACCTCGGAGGGCGTGCCGAGCTGTTGCAGCTCGCCGCTGCGCATGACGGCGATGCGCGTGGCGAGTGTCATTGCCTCGATCTGATCGTGCGTCACGTATACGATGGTGGCGCCCAGCCGCTGATGCAGCTTCTTGATCTCGGTGCGCATGTCCACGCGCAACTGCGCATCGAGATTGGACAGCGGCTCGTCGAACAGGAAGATCTTCGGCTTGCGCACCAGTGCACGGCCCATGGCCACGCGCTGCCGTTGTCCGCCCGACAACTGGCTCGGACGCCGCTGCAGCAGTTGATCGAGCTGCAGGATCTTCGCGACATCGCTCACCGCGGCGTCGCGTTCCGGCTTAGGCACTTTGCGCATTTCCATGCCGAAGGCGATGTTCTGCTCGACCGTCATGTTCGGGTACAGCGCATACGATTGGAACACCATGGCGATGTCGCGTTCGCTCGGATGGAAGTCGTTGACGCGGCGCCCGCCGATGACGATATCGCCTTCGGTCACGGTATCGAGCCCGGCGATCATGTTGAGCAGCGTGGACTTGCCGCAACCCGACGGGCCCACCAGCACCAGGAATTCCCCGGTCTCCACCGAGATGTCGATGCCTTTGAGGATTTCGGTGGCGCCGAAGCGCTTTTTGACGCCGTTGATTTCCAGCGATGCCATGATCGTTATCCTTTTACCGAACCCGCCATCAACCCGCGCACGAAGTAGCGCCCGCCGAAGATGTACACCAGCAGCGTGGGCAGCGCCGCGATCATCGCCGCGGCCATGTGCACGTTATAGGGGCGCTCCCCGGTGGAGGTGTTGACCACATTGTTCAGCGCCACGGTCATGGGCGCGCTTTCCCCGGTCGAGAACGAAGCGCCGAACAGAAAGTCGTTCCAGATGTTGGTGAACTGCCAGATCACGGTGACGATGATGATCGGGCCGGAGTTGGGCAGCAGGATGCGCCAGAAGATCGAGAAGAAGCGCGCGCCGTCGATCATCGCCGCTTTCACCAATTCGTCGGGGAACGCGACGTAGTAGTTGCGTGCGTACAACGTGGTGAAGCAGATCCCGTACACCACATGCACGAACACCAGCCCGGTGGTGGAGGATGCAATGCCCATCTTGCCCAGCAGCGTCGCCATCGGGATCAGCACGATCTGGAACGGAATGAAGCAGCCGAACAGCATCAGCCCGAACAGCACGTTGGCGCCCTTGAACTTCCACTTGGTGAGCACGTAACCATTCAGCAGCCCGAGCAGGGTGGAGATGACCACGGCGAGCACGGTCATCTTGGCAGAGTTCCAGAAGTAGCCTTTGATGCCGTTGCAGCTCAAGCCCACGCAGGCGGTTTGCCACGCGTCCACCCAGGGCTCGATGGTCCAGTCCTTGGGCAGCGCGATCATGTTGCCGGCGTAGATCTCGGGCAGATGCTTGAACGAGGTGAGCACCATCACCACGAGCGGCAGCAGATAGATCAGCGCGAAGAAGCCGAGCAGGCCGTAGATCACCACGCGTGACCACGCGAAGCTCGTGCCCTGCGCCATCTGCGGTGTTTCCCAGGTTTGTTCCATGTTGAGCCTTGAGTCTCAGTCGCGCCCGGTGGCGCGCGAATGCCGGACTTCCGAATAAAGGAAGGGCACCATGATCGCCGCCACCGTGAGCAGCATCATCACGGCGCTCGCTGCACCCATGCCGAGCTGGTTGCGAGTGAACGTGTGCGCGTACATGAACGTGGACGGCAGATCGGTCGCATAGCCCGGGCCGCCGCCGGTGAGCGCTACCACCAGGTCGTAGCTCTTGATCGCGAGGTGCGCGAGAATCACCAGAGCCGACAGAAACACGGGCCGCAGTTGCGGAATGATGATGCGCCAGTAGATGCGCAGCATGCGCGCGCCATCGATCGACGCCGCCTTGATGATGTCCTGATCGATGCCGCGCAGGCCGGCGAGAAACATCGCCATCACGAAACCAGTTGCCTGCCAGACGCCGGCGATCACCAGCGTGTAGATGGCCATGTCCTCGTTAACGATCCAGTCGAAGTGGAAGTTGGTGTAGCCCCAGTCGTGCGCCAGCTTCTCCAGCCCCAGACCGGGATTGAGCATCCATTTCCAGGCCGTGCCGGTGACGATGAACGAGATCGCCATCGGATACAGAAAGATCGCGCGCAGCGTGCCTTCCTGGCGGATGCGCTGATCGAGCAGGATCGCGAGCAGCAGTCCCAGGAACAGGCAGATGACGATGTAGAGAATGCCGAAGATCGCGAGGTTATGCAGCGCTACCGACCAGCGCGGCTGCGCCCAGACGCGCTCGTACTGCAGCCAACCCACCAGCTCGTGCACCGCATACCCGCGCGACTTGGTGAACGACAGATAAGTGGTCCAGAGGATAAAGCCGTACACGAACACCAGCGTGATCGCGACGCTCGGGGCCAGCACCAGCTTGGGCAGCAGCCGTTGCAGCCGCGTGCTCACGTGCGGTGCGGCATGTTGCCCGAGCGGTTCGGCGTAGGTGGTTGCCATGTCACTGCCTCGCATCAACCGTGCAAAAGGCCGGGCCCGTGCGGGCTGCCGGATCTCACGAGGTCGAGCGCAGGGAGGAGCGGCTGCGCCCGGCCGCCGCGAGCGTTACTTCGCGTTCTGCACCGCGGCCACCAGCTGCTTGGTGGCATCGGCGGGAGAGCCGCCCTTGTTGAAGAAATTGGTCACCACGTCGACCATCGCGCCCTTGATCGATTCCGGCACCGCATGACCGTGCGCGAAGCTGCCGAGCATGGAGTTCTTGCTCATCGCCACTTTCAGGTCGGCCATCGACTTCTTGCCGCAGGCATCGAACTTGGTGTCGGCCACGTCCGTGCGCGCGGGGATCGAGCCCTTCGCGAGGTTGAACGCCTCCTGGAAGCCCTTGTCCATGATCGCGCTGGCGAGCACCAGCTGGCCGGCCTCCTGCGCTTTGCCGACCTTGAACATGGCGAACTCGTCGGCGTTGAACGTGAAACTGCCTTCCGTACCCGGATATTGGAAGCAAAGGAAATCGACGTTGGGCTTCTTGCCGGCCTTGAGAAACTCACCCTTGGCCCAGTCGCCCATGATCTGCATACCGGCCTTGCCGTTGATGACCATGGCGGTGGCGAGATTCCAGTCGCGGTTCGGGTAGTTCGGGTCCAACAGACCATGCAGCTTCTGCATCTGCTCGAACGCTTTCTCCATCGTCTTGCTGCCCAGCGCGTTCTTATCCAGATCGATCATGGCCTTCTGGTAGAACTCGGGACCACCGGCCGACAGCACGGCGCTGTCGAAAATGGTCGCGTCCTGCCACGGCTGGCCACCGTGTGCGAGCGGAATGTAGCCGGCCTTCTTGATCTTCTCAGCCGCAGCCAGCAGATCATCGAAAGTCTTCGGCGGCGTGATGTTCAGCTCGTCGAAGATCTTCTTGTTGGCCCAGATCCAGTTGGTACGGTGGATGTTGACCGGTGCGGCGACCCAGTGGCCCTTGTACTTGGCGAACTTCTGCAGCGGCGCGGGTACCACTTTATCCCAGCCTTCCTTGCTGGCGACGCCGCTCAGATCGCCGAGCAATCCCTCCTCCGCGTAGTCGGTGATGATGTAGCCCAGCATCTGCATGGCTTCCGGAGGATTGCCGGCAGCTACGCGAGCGCGCAGCACGGTGCGGGCTTGATCGCCGCCGCCGCCTGCGACAGGGCTGTCCTTCCAGCCGTAGCCCTTCTTCTGCATGTCGTCCTTCAATACCTTGAGCGCCGCGGCCTCACCGCCCGAGGTCCACCAGTGCACCACTTCCACGACTTGCTCGGCGGCCATCGCCGAGCCCGCCCCAAAGCACCCCGCCACCACTACCGCCATCAACTTCGCACGCATTGCTAAGTCTCCTCACTCGTTTGTCGTCATCTACCCGGCTTGCGGCCGGGCTACCGGAAAAACTTTCTTATTCAGGCATCCAATTCTGGTTTGGTGATCCAGGCCGATGTGCACGCCCGGCTCGTTGCGTCTCCATTGTGCCACTGTGTGAGGGCGACGATATCGCGGGACGCAAAAGTCCGTGTGGTCACCGCCCGGCGTATTGCGCCGCGCGCTTCTCGCGGAAGCTCGCCAGCCCCTCAGCAGCATCCTGCGTCGTGCCTGCCAGTGCACCGGCGATGCCTTCGAATGCCGCGGCCAAGCCATCGCCGCTGGCACCGTCGATCAGTTGCTTCACGAGTTGGACCGACACCGGAGACAGCCGGGTGATGTCTGCGGCGATGGCCTGCGCTGCATCGAGCGCGGCCCCGGCATCGGCGACCTGTTGCACCAAGCCCACGCGCCAGGCATCTTCGGCGGTGAGACGCCGGCCGGTCAGCGCCATGTATTTCACGTGCCCCGCGCCGATCAGCGCGGTCAGGCGCTGCGTTCCCGACCAGCCCGGTACCGTGCCGATACCGGCTTCGGGCAAGCCGAATGAGGCGCGTCGATCGGTTACGCGGATATCCGCGGTTGCGGCGAGCTCGAGTCCCCCGCCCAGCGCATGCCCGTTGATCGCTGCGATCAGCGGCACGCGCAGGCGCGCCAGCCGGTCGAACACCTGATGACCGCGCCGGGTCCAGCGCCGCCACATGTCGAGCGGCGTCAGCGCCGACCAGGCATTGATGTCGGCGCCCACGCAGAAAGCCTTGTCGCCCGCGGCGGTGAGGATCGCACACCGTATGCCGCTATCGGCTTCGATGCGTGCGGCGTATTCCTCGAGTGCATCGATCATGTCCTGCGTCAGCGCGTTCAACTTGTCGGGGCGATCGAGCGTGATGGTGGCGATCGCGCCATCGATTGCCAGTGTAACGTGCGGCTCAGGCATGCTCCTTCTCCCGAAGCTTGAGACCCAAGGGCGCATCGCGGAACAGCGCCGCGTCCATGCGCTGGAGCTGCGGATCCACGCGCAAGGGGAAATCCGCGAGCTCGAGAACGTCGCGCTTCAAGTCGATGCCAGGCGCGATCTCGCGCACCACCAGACCCTGGTCGGCGAGATCGATGACGCAGCGCTCGGTCACGTACGTGATGTACTGGCCGCGCTTGCGCGCCATGTCGCCGCTGAAAGTGACGTGCTCCACCGCCTCGATGAGCTTGCGGCTGCGGCCTTCCTGCAGGATCCTGAGCCGGCCGTCGCCGACTTCGAGCTTGGCCCCCGCGGTGAAGAAGCCTGAGAACACGACGCGCTTCGCGTGTGTAGTGATGTCGACGAAGCCGCCGCAGCCTGCGGTGAGATACGGCTTGGCGGCGAGCTTCGAGACATTCACGTTGCCGTGCGCGTCGATCTGCAGAAACGAGAGCAACGCGACGTCGAATCCGCCGCCCTGGAAATAGGTGAACTGGTTAGGGGAGGGGACGATTGCGTCGGCGTTGGAAGCGCAACCGAACGCAAAGCCCAGCAGGGGCACACCACCCACCGCACCCTGCTCGATCACCCAGGTCACCTGTCCGTGCAATCCCTCCTCGAGCAGAATGCGCGGCACGTTGGCCGAGATGCCGAAGCCGAGATTGACCGCCATGCCG
>JBGQKF010000283.1:0-6159 GCA_041499435.1 Gammaproteobacteria bacterium | reverse complement strand
GGCGTGATTGCTGGCGTAGTTCTCAGTGCCCTTGCGCACGTCGACGGGCTGCGCCGCGCCGTTTTTTTCACACCAGGCCTTGGATACGATGTACCAGGTCGAGATCGCGCTCGGCAGGATCGGGAAAGGATCGTGCGTCAAGATGTCCACGGTGTGATCGTCGATCTTGCGGATTTCTTTGATCTGCGCCACCTTGGTTTTCACGTCAGAGCCATCGCTGCGCGCACGCTGCAGCGAGAACACCACGTCATCCGCAGTGAACGGCGTGCCGTCGTGGAACTTCACGTTGGTGCGCAACTTGAAGCGCCATACCGTAGGTGAGGTTTGTTTCCACTCGATTGCCAACCCCGGCGTGAGCTCGAGCTTCCTGTCCCGATCCACCAGGGGCTCATACATATTGCCATCGAAGCTCAGCAACAGCGCTTCGTTGAACATGTAAGGATCCATCGACAGGACATCGCCCTGATCGGCGTAGTGGAAGGTCTTGGCCGAAGCTGCGCCGGCAGCCAGGCACAGGCCAAGGAGAATGATGAGCACGCGTTGCATTTGGTTTCCCCTGTGGAGACTCACGCGAGGGCTGCTTCGGCCAGCGCGGCGAGGTAGCCGGCGCCGAGCGGGATGACGTCGTCGTTGAAGTCGTAGCTCGGGTTGTGCAGATAGCAGCCGCTGTCGCCTCCGCCCTGCCCGAGCAATACATAGGCACCGGGGCGTACCTGCAGCATGTACGAGAAATCTTCGCCGCCCATGGTGGGATCGAACTCGCGTACGACGTTGTCGCGGCCGAAGATGCGCTCGCCGACCTCAGCGGCGAAATCCGCTTCGCGTGCTGTGTTTACCGTCGCCGGATAGCCGCGGAGGTACTCGACCTTCGCGTCCGCGCCCAGACTTTCGGCCACGCCTGTGGCGATCTCGCTGATGCGGCGCTCGGCCAGCTCTTGCGTCGCGGTGCGGAACGTGCGCACCGTTCCGATCAACTGGACGGCGTTCGGAATCACGTTGAATGCGCCGACCTGGCTGGTCTGCATCGAGCAGACGCTGATCACGATCGCGTCGACCGGGCTCACGTTGCGACTGGCGATGGTCTGCAGCGCCGTGATGATGTGCGCAGCAACTACGACGGGATCGACGGCGAGGTGCGGCAGCGCTGCGTGACCACCGCGCCCGGTGACTTCGATACGGATCTCGTCGGTTGCCGCGAGCACCGCGCCGGCGCGCACGGCGATCTTCCCGGGCGGCAGCCCCGGCCAGTTATGCAGCGCGTAGATCTGATCCATGGGGAAGCGCTGGAACAGGCCGTCTTGCACCATGACGTTGCCGCCGCCGCCATGTTCTTCTGCCGGCTGGAAGATGACGTAGGCGATGCCGCCGAAGTTGCGTGTTTCGGCGAGGTAGCGCGCCGTGCCCAGCAGCATGGTGGTGTGGCCGTCGTGTCCGCAGGCGTGCATGCGTCCCTCGTTCTGCGACTTGTATGGCCGCGCTGCAGTCTCGTGCATCGGCAGGCAATCCATGTCGGCGCGCAGACCCACGCTGCGCTCGCCCGCCTTGCGGCCGCGGATCACGCCGACCAGACCGGTCTTGGCGAGTCCCCGGTGGACCTCGATGCCCCACCCTGTGAGCTGCTGGGCGACGCGATCGGATGTGCGCATTTCCTGGAACGCGAGCTCGGGATGCGCGTGCATGTCGCGACGGAACGCGGTGAGCTCGGCGTGGAAACCGCGGATGTGTTCGACGGGGTTGCTCATGGCATAAGTTCTCTTGTCTAGTGTGCGGCCGCCGCTCGATCCAGGCGCAGCCGCGGGTCGACCGCATAGTAAAGCAGATCGACCACCAGGTTGATGATGACGAAGAACAGCGCGATCAGGCAAAGATAGGCCGCCATCACCGGCACGTCGGCGAAGGTCACCGACTGGATGAACAGCAGGCCCATGCCCGGCCACTGGAACACCGTTTCGGTGATGATGGCGAAGGCGATGATGGAGCCGAGCTGCAGCCCGGTGATGGTGATCACCGGCACCAGCGTGTTCTTGAGCGCATGCCCGAAATGAACGGTGCGATTGCTCAAGCCCCGTGCGCGCGCGAACTTGATGTAATCGGTGCGCAGGACCTCGAGCATCTCGGAGCGCACCAGCCGCATGATCAGCGTCATCTGAAAAATAGCGAGCGTGATCGCGGGCAGCACCAGCGCCTTGAGTCCCGACACGGTAAGCAGGCCGGTCGTCCACCAACCCAGCGCCACGGTTTGTCCGCGGCCGAACGAGGGCAGCCATCCCAGCGTCACGGCGAATATCAGAATCAGCAGAATGCCGATCAGAAATGTCGGGAGCGACACGCCGAGCAGCGAGCCGGCCAGCATGAGCTGCGTGATCACCGAGCGCGGATGCAGCGCCGTGTACACGCCCATCGGAATCCCGACGGCGAGCGCGAGCAGCGCTGCGATGAGCGACAGCTCCAGTGTGGCCGGGAGGCGCTCTTTTATCAACGTGGATACCGGGCGGAGCTGGCGCAGCGAGAAACCGAACTCGCCTTGCGCGGCGCGTCGCATGAACGTCGCGTACTGCACGTAGAACGGGCGATCGAGCCCGAGATCGCGCGTCATGCGGGCGCGGTCCTCGGGCGTTGCGTCTTGTCCCAGCACGAACATCACCGGATCGCCGACGAAGCGAAACAGCGCGAACGCGATCAGCCCGACCGCGAGCATGACGAGCAGCGCCTGAGCCAGGCGCTGAAGAACGAAGACGACCATCGCACGGATTCTAGCTGAAGGTGAAGCGTGAAGAGTGAAGGGTGAAGAGTGAAGGTAAACCAAAAGACCGATAAGACCTTGCATGCCGTAAACTCCTGGCTTATTTGATCAGCCGTTGCGTTTCAGCCTTCACCCTTCACTCTTCACGCAAACATGCACCCCTTCGATCAAGCTATCGCCCTGGAGCCGCTCGGTGACGGTATCGCGCGCGGCCACACCAGTGAGCGGTACTGGAACTTCGTCGGTCCGTACGGCGGTGTGACCGCCGCCGTGCTGCTGAATGCCATGCTCACCAGTCCCGAGCGTCTCGGCGATCCGCTCACCTTGACGGTCAACTTTGCGGCGCCGATTCACGCAGGCGCCTTCACGGTGGCGGCGCGACCATTGCGCTCCACACGCACCACGCAGCACTGGGCGGCGCAGCTCACGCAGGGCAACGATCCGCAGCCGCTCGCGAGCGCCGTGTCGGTGTTCGCCGTGCGACGCTCGACGTGGAATCTCACCGAAGCGAAACCGCCCGACATCGCAGGCCTGGAAGACAGCGAGCAATATCTGCCGTTTCCGAAGCTGCGCTGGCCGGCGATGTACGACATGCGTTACGTACGTGGGCGGGTGCTGGCGGAAAATGCCGACAGCCTTACGTACTCCTGGATCCGCGATGCGCCGCCGCGGGCGCTCGACTATGCATCGCTCACATCGATCTGCGATGCATTCTTCCCGCGCATCTTCCTGCGACGCCTGCACCTGGTGCCGATCGGTACGGTGTCGCTCAACGTCTACTTTCACGTGGACGCGCCCACCTTGGCGCAGCAGGGTGCGGACGCCGTACTCGCGGTGGCGCGCGCCAACGTATTCATCCAGGGCTACTTCGATCAGGAAGGGGAGGTGTGGGGGCGGGACCAGCGCTTGCTCGCCACCACGCATCAGGTGGTCTGGTACAAGGAATAGGGCAACGCCTGCCGACGCGGGCGTCGGTGCCGTGTTCGGCGGTAGAATGGCTGATGCGGGCGGTCCTGTGTAGTTCCTCGACTGCGTAGTCGCAGACGAACTTCGGAGGCAAAGTGCAAGGGAGAAAGCTGGGCAATACCGATCTGATGGTCTCGCCGTGGGCGCTCGGCGCTAACGTGTTCGGCTGGACTGCGGATGAAGCGACCTCTTTCCAATTGCTGGACGGTTACGTGGCCGCCGGCGGCAATTTCATCGACACGGCGGATGTCTACTCGACCTGGGTGCCGGGCCATCAAGGTGGCGAGTCGGAGACCATCATCGGCAAGTGGATGAAGGCGCGGGGCAACCGCAAGCGGCTCGTGATCGCCACTAAAGTCGGCATGGACATGGGTAAGGGCAGGAAGGGTTTGTCGCGCGCCTATATCCAGCAGGCCAGCGCGGCATCGCTGCAGCGGCTGCAGACCGATTACATCGATCTGTACCAGTCGCACGAGGACGACCCCAGCACACCGCTCGAGGAGACGCTGGCCACCTACGCCGAGCTGATGCGCGCCGGCAAGGTGCGCGCGATCGGTGCATCGAACTATAAAGCGGAGCGTCTGGAGCAGGCGCTCAAGGTCAGCAAAGAGCAGGGCCTGCCGGTCTACCAGAGTCTGCAGCCGCTGTACAACCTCTATGATCGCGCGGTGTACGAGGAAAAGCTCGAGCCGCTGTGCGTGCGTCATGGCTTGAGCGTGCTGAGCTATTTCTCGCTCGCGCGCGGATTCCTCACCGGCAAGTATCGCTCCGAAGCGGATCTGTCCAAGAGCCCGCGCGGGGGCGGCATCAAGCAGTACCTGAACGAGCGCGGCATGCGCATCCTCGGTGCGCTCGACACCGTCGCCGCACGTTATCAGTCCACGCCGGCGCGCGTGGCGCTCGCATGGGTGATGGCGCGGCCGAGTATCACCTCGGCGATCGCAAGCGCCAGCACGACGGCCCAGCTTCAGGATCTCATCGCGGCGACGCAGCTGCGGCTCGATGCCGCAGCGATCGAGGCGCTGAACCGCGCAGCCGAATGACAGGACACCGCACAACGGAGGAAATGGTTATGCATCCCAAGACCAGGTACGTCTTCACCGCCAGCATGGACGTGGAACCGGACAAAGAGGCGCTGTTCAATGAAATCTATGACACCGAGCACGTTCCGCTCCTGCTGAAAGTGCCCGGTGTGCTGGCTGCGACGCGGGTCAAGACCGAACCTCTGACCATGATCATCGGCGGCGAGCGCAAGACCATCACGATCGAAGGCGAGCCGCGCTACAGCGCGATCTACGAGCTGGAGAGCGCCGAGGTGCTGGTGAGCGAGGCCTGGGCGAAGACGGTGGATCAAGGGCGCTGGCCGATCGAGGTGCGTCCTTATGTCCGTAACCGGCGCCACACCTTGAAACGCGTGATCGGCTAGGCTTCCGGCGGTGATTTGAGCGCGCGAGGAGTCTCGAGATGAACACCGCAACTTCCAAACCTGAGGCGGCCGCCTTGGCCGCGCAGCAGCTCAGCTATCAGTCCGGCTTCGGCAACGAGTTCGCGACCGAAGCGCTGCCCGGCGCGCTGCCGGTCGGGCAGAATTCCCCGCAGCGCGCTCCGTACGGTTTGTACCCCGAACAGATCTCCGGCACGGCTTTCACTGCGCCGCGCGGTGCGAACCGTCGCTCGTGGTGCTATCGCATCCGCCCGGCCGCGATGCACGCGCCGTTTCAGCGCCATGACAACGGCAAGCTGACGAGCCGCTTCGACGAGCTTGCAACATCGCCTAACCAGCTGCGCTGGGACCCGTTGCCCATGCCCGGGCAGGACACGGATTTCGTCGCCGGTCTTGTCACCATGGGGGGCAACGGCGATCCCGGCACGCAAAGCGGATGCGGCATTCACCTCTATTGCGCGAACCGCTCGATGAGCGGGCGCTTCTTCTACGATGCCGATGGCGAGCTCTTGATCGTTCCCCAGCAAGGGCGCCTGCGACTGGCCACCGAGATGGGGCTGCTGGATGTGGAGCCGCAGGAGATCGCCGTGATCCCGCGCGGTGTGCGCTTTCGCGTGGAACTGCTCGACGGCGCTGCGCGCGGATACGTGTGCGAGAACTACGGTGCGGCGTTCCGTCTGCCCGATCTCGGTCCAATCGGCAGCAACGGGCTCGCGAATCCGCGCGACTTTCACTCACCGACGGCGTGGTACGAGGATCGCGAAGGCGACTTCGAGCTCGTCGCCAAGTTCATGGGCAATCTGTGGAGCGCGCGCATCGATCACTCGCCGCTCGATGTGGTCGCATGGCATGGTAACTATGCGCCCTGCAAGTACGACCTGCGGCGCTTCAATGCGATCGGATCGATCAGCTTTGACCATCCCGATCCGTCCATCTTCCTGGTTCTGCAGTCGCAGAGCGATACGCCGGGCGTAGACGCGATCGACTTCGTCATCTTCCCGCCGCG